>MHYA01000033.1:0-1403 GCA_001825675.1 Planctomycetes bacterium GWF2_42_9
GAGATTAAAGCAATTTTAGAAAAGTTTCCGAACGCAAAACGCGAAAGTCTTATCGCGATCTTGCAGGAAGTTCAGGACGCAGAAGGGTTCCTTTCGCACGACTCGATTTGTCAAATCGGCGATCATTTGAAATTGCCGAGCGCAAAGGTATTCGGCGTAGCAACATTTTACAATCAATTCAGGTTCGTAAAGCCGGGCGTATTTCAGATACAGCTTTGCAGAGGAACGGCTTGTCATGTTAAAGGTTCTCTCAAAGTTCTTGAAGCGGTTAAAAATGAACTCAAAATCGAGCCAGGCCAGACAACTAAAGACGGTTTGTTCAGCCTGGAAGTGGTGGCGTGCATCGGAGCATGCGGACTTGCGCCTGTTATGGCAGTAAACGGCGAATTTCACGCATCGATGACACCGGAAAGTGTAAAGAAAATCCTTAATTCATATCGTGAGAAAGCACAAGATGGACAAAGCAAATGATTTCGGAGTACCAGTAAAGGAAAAACAGGCCGGCAAGATTTATATCTATGTCGGGACTGGAACCTGCGGACTGGGAGCAGGTGCGGGCAAAACGGTTACGGCAATTAACGGTTACATCCGTGATAAGGGCTTGAATGCGGAAGTTGTCGATGTCGGATGTATCGGTATGTGTATGGCCGAGCCGATTATGGAAATTAAAGCGAACGGCAAAAACAGATTATCTTTCGCAAAAGTTACTGAAGATAAAGTGGCCGGGATATTGGATGATGTTCTGGCAGGCAAAATCGGAAATGAAAAGCCGATTTATCAGTATGGAGAAGCGGGACAGGCAAAATGGGATTCAGTTCCGACAATGTATGAATATCCGTTCTTCAAACATCAGAAACGAATTGTTTTAAGCAATTGCGGTATTATCAACCCTGACAGCATCGAAGAATACGTTGCGGCGGGCGGTTATAAGGCATTGGCTAAAATGCTCGGCGGAATGACTCCTGATGAGATCTGCGATACTGTAGAAAAAAGCGGTTTAAGGGGACGCGGCGGCGGTGGATTTACAACCGGTAAGAAATGGAAATTCGCACGCGCAAGTACAGCCGAGCAGAAATATCTTATCTGCAACGCTGACGAAGGCGATCCAGGCGCGTTTATGGATAGAGCGGTTATCGAAGGCGATCCGCACAGACTTATCGAAGGTATGGCAATAGCGGCTTACGGTATCGGCGCAAGCAAGGCTTACGTTTATATCAGAGCGGAATATCCGCTGGCAATCAAACGTATCATCAACGCGATCGCACAAGCGAAACAATACGGAATCCTCGGCAAGAATATTCTTAACAGCGGTTTCTCGCTCGAAATCCTGATCAAAAAGGGCGCGGGCGCATTTGTATGCGGCGAAGAAACGGCATTGATGAATAGTATCGAAGGCAAACGCG
>MHYA01000033.1:1409-3149 GCA_001825675.1 Planctomycetes bacterium GWF2_42_9
CAAAACCAAGACCGCCACATCCTGCGGTTCGCGGTTTGTTCGATAAGCCCACGATTATTAATAATGTTGAAACACTGGCGAATCTGCCGGATGTTATCAACCTCGGCTGGGAAGAGTTCAGCTCTGTTGGAACTAAAACAAGCAAGGGCACAAAAGTTTTCGCTCTTAGCGGCAGAGTAAAGAACACCGGCCTTATCGAAGTGGCGATGGGAACGACGATACGTCAAATCGTGTTCGATATTGGCGGCGGTATTGAAAAAGATAAGAAGTTCAAAGGTGTACAGATCGGCGGACCTTCCGGCGGATGTATTCCTGAACAGCATCTGGATATCCAAATCGATTACGAATCATTGAAGACTGTCGGAGCGATGATGGGGTCGGGCGGTATGGTTGTAATGGATGAAGGAACCTGTATGGTTGACCTTGCAAGATTCTTTATGGATTTTATTCAGAAAGAAAGCTGCGGCAAATGTATACCGTGCAGAGAAGGAACCAGAAGAATGCTGGAAATCCTTAACAACATCTGTTCGAACTATCATAATAAAACAGCGGCACAGACATTGCAGAGATTCAAAGGCGTTATGTCTCTTCGCAAACTGGCACAGGTAATCAAAGACACAAGTCTTTGCGGTCTTGGACAAACAGCTCCAAATCCTGTGTTGAGTACGCTGCGATGGTTCCCGGAAGAATACGAAGCACATATTTATGAACGTAAATGTCCGGCGGGCGTCTGCAAAGAATTGCTGAATTACAAAATCGACGAAAAGAAATGCAAAGGCTGTACTTTGTGCGCGACGAAATGCCCGGTTCAGGCAATCAAAGGCGCAAAGAAAGCACCGCATTACATTCTCGAAGATAAATGTATCGGCTGCGGAAACTGCGTTGAGGTTTGTCCGTTCAAAGCAGTGAAAGTATCGTAAAAAAATTAAAAATTAAAAATTAAAAATTAAAAAATAAAAATTTTGGAATCCCTTCGGGATAGAATTTTAAAAGAGACTAATATGGTAACGATAGAAGTAAATGGTAAGAAAGTTAAGGCTGCTAAAGACCAGATGCTGCTTGAAGTTCTTAGGCAGGAAGGCATCGATATTCCGACACTTTGTCATATCGAAGGCTTGACACCAACTGGTGCTTGCAGATTATGCGTTGTCGAAATCGCGGGTATGCCGGGACTTGTTCCAAGCTGTGCGTATCCGGTGAGCGACGGAATGAAAATTTTGACTCATTCGCCAAGGGTTATGGAAGCGAGAAAGACGATCGTTGAATTGCTGCTCGCAAACCACCCGGACGATTGCCTTTATTGCGTACGGAACAACAACTGCGGTCTGCAAAATCTTGCGGCGCAGCTTGGCGTTCGTGAACGAATTTACAGAGGCAACAGAAACGAATACAAAATGGATACGTCAAGCCCGTCGATTATTCGCGACCCGAATAAATGCGTGCTTTGCGGCAGATGCGTTCGTGTCTGTGAAGAAGTTCAAAACGTATCGGCGATCGATTTCGTCAATCGCGGAAGCAAAGCGATAGTAGGAACAGCGTTCGAGCAGGGTATGAACGTTTCGAGCTGTATCAAATGCGGTCAGTGTATTATGAAATGCCCGACAGGCGCTCTTCGTGAAAACAGCAGTGTAAACGATGTTATAGCCGCTTTGAAAGACCCGGAAAAATATGTTGTTGTTCAGCATGCACCGGCTGTATCGGTAAGTTTGGCTGAAGAATTCGGCATACCGGCAGGTACAG
>MHYA01000033.1:3168-9466 GCA_001825675.1 Planctomycetes bacterium GWF2_42_9
AAACGTGTATTTGAGACAAGTTTCTCGGCTGATTTGACAATTATGGAAGAAGCATCAGAGCTTGTACACAGAGTTAAAAACGGCGGAGTATTGCCGATGATGACAAGCTGTTCGCCGGGCTGGATCAAGTATGTTGAACAGTTCTACCCGGAATTTATTCCGAATCTGTCAACTTGCAAGAGTCCGCAGGCGATGCTTGGCGCAATTATAAAGAGCTTCTTTGCGCAAAAAGAAAATATTGATCCTGCTAAGATTTACAGCGTTTCGGTAATGCCTTGCGTAGCGAAGAAATTCGAGTGCGAAAGACCTGATATGGGTCAAAATGGAATTCAGGATGTTGACGCGGTATTGACAACACGTGAACTTGCTGAACTTATCCGTTATTTCGGAATCGATATTAAGAAACTCGGGCCGGATACAGCGGATACGCCTTTCGGTATGAGAAGCTCGGCAGGCAAGTTGTTCGGCGTCAGCGGCGGTGTTATGGAAGCCGCTATTAGAACGGCACACTTTATGATCACCGGCAGAGAGCTTGCAGACCTTGAAGTTAAAGACGTTCGCGGGCTTAATGGCGTGAAACAAGCGAAATTAAATATCGACGGTTTGGAAGTAGGCGTTGCAGTCGTAAGCGGACTTGGCAACGCGGGCAAACTGCTCGAAGAAATAAAAGCGGGCAGAAATGATCTGCACTTCATCGAAGTTATGACCTGTCCGGGCGGATGTATCGCAGGCGGCGGTCAGCCTTTGAACAGCGATTTGAAAGCTATACGTGCAAGAATGAAAGCCCTTTATAGTATCGATTCAACCGATTCGATCAGAACATCGCATGCAAATAAGGCGGTCGAAAGACTGTATGACGAATTCCTCGGCAAGCCGCTGGGCGAAAAGAGTCATCACCTTTTGCATACGCATTATGCGAAACGACAAGTAATTAGATAATTTATTAGTCATTAGTCAATAGACATTAGTCAGTAGACGGTAGTATGAGAGACAGCAGCAATCAACCTTTGGTAACGACGCTCGGCGAGCGATGCAGGATTTGTTATACCTGCGTTCGTGAATGTCCGGCAAAGGCAATCAGAATTGCCAACGGCCGCGCTGAAGTTATTTCCGAAAGGTGTATCGGCTGCGGAAACTGTGTTCGTGTTTGCAGTCAGAGAGCGAAAAAAGTTCTCGACGGCAAGCCGAAAGTTTATGAGCTGCTCAAAGCGAAAGCGAAAACAGCGGTGATACTTGCGCCGAGTTTTCCGGCTGAATTCGATAACATAAGCTGGCAAAAAGTTGTCGGTATGATCCGAAAACTGGGATTTACTTATGTGAACGAAGTCGGATTTGGCGCAGACCTGGTAGCGCGGCAGTATCGCAGATTGCTTGAGCAGGGCGGCCCAAATTGCAGATATATCGCAACGAGCTGTCCGGCGATAATCGCTTATGTCGAAAGGTATCATCCGAACCTTGTTAAGCATCTGGCGCCGATCGTTTCACCGATGGTGGCGACGGCAAAAGTGCTTCACAAAATTCACGGTGATGGTATTAACGTTATTTTTGTCGGGCCTTGTATCGCGAAAAAAGGCGAAATCGCAAGCGTTAATATGAACAGCGAAGTGGCCGCGGGTTTAACATTTGTTGAACTTCGCGAAATGCTCAAGGCAGAGAATATAAATCCTGAAAACACGGAAGACAGTTGTTTCGATGAACCGTTTGCAGGGATAGGCGCGGTATTTTCTTTAAGCGGCGGATTGTTTCAGACCGCGGGCATTAAGGAAGACCTTGTGCAGGGAAATGTCGCGACAATCGAAGGCGGGAACAGCTTTGTCGATGTTTTCAGGGAATTTGATGAAAGCGAACTGAACGTGCAATTGCTTGAGTCTCTTGCGTGTAACGGATGCATAATGGGGCCGGGGGTTTCAAATAAGAGACCTCTGTTCAGCAGAAAAGCGTCTGTCGGCAAGTATGTTCAGGAAAAGATGAAAACTTTCGACAAGAAAAAATGGGAAGATTATCTGCAAAAATTTGATGATCTCGATCTTTCCAGAAAATTCGCAATTTACGACCAGCGAATCCAAATAACCCAGGAAGAAGAAATCGAACAGATTCTTAAACGAATGGGTAAAGATTCGGCGGCGGATGAACTGAATTGCGGAGCGTGCGGTTATAATACGTGCAGGCAGCACGCGCTTGCGATCTGGAAGGGGCTGGCTGAAAGTGAAATGTGTCTGCCTTATACGATCGAGCAACTGCATAAGACGATCGATGATTTGGCGATGTCGAATAATCAGCTTGCCAATACGCAGGAAGCTTTGATGCAGTCTGAAAAACTGGCGAGTATGGGACAACTTGCGGCAGGTGTAGCGCACGAGATAAATAACCCGCTTGGGGTTGTTTTGATGTATGCTAATATTCTGCTGGAAAAATATGAGAAAGACGCGGTTCTTAAAGATGATTTGCGGCTGATTGCCGAGCAGGCGGACAGGTGCAAAAAAATCGTTGGCGGTTTGCTGAACTTCGCGAGAAAGAATAAGGCGATTTTGCAGCCGACGAATATTTGCGAAATAATCGACAAATCGATACAGGCTGTGCCGAATGGCAAAGGCGTAGAAATCAGGGTCGAAGCGAATGTCGAAGATAAAATCGCTGAAATGGACGGCGATCAGATGAGCCAGGTGTTCAGCAATCTTATCTCAAACGCGATAGCGGCGACAGATAAAAGCGGCCTGATAGTGATAGTTGTCGGCGGCGATGACAAAAAACTTGATGTGAGAGTCATCGACGACGGGACAGGTATAGCAAAAGAGAATATTACGAAAATTTTTGACCCATTTTTCACGACCAAGAATATTGGCGAAGGAACGGGATTAGGGCTTGCGGTTGCTTATGGAATTATCAAAATGCACCGAGGCGATATAAAAGTCGAGTCGAACGCGGATGCTTCCAAAGGGCCGACAGGAACGATATTTACTGTAAAAATCCCACGTAAACATACGAACGGGAATGGATACCAATAATATAACTTTAGAATTGTGGAAGAAAAAATGAATAAGAAAATTTTGATCGTTGATGATGACACAGATTTTATCGAACAGCTTGAAGTAATGCTCAAACAGGCAAGTTATGATATTGATAAGACTTACAGCAAGGCTGAAGCTGAAGAATATCTGCAGAAGAATAAGCCTGATTTGGCGATTGTCGACCTGATGATGGAAAACACCGATTCCGGTTTTGCGCTTTGCTATCACATAAAGAAGCAATATAATAATCTTCCGGTTATAATGGTAACGGCTGTTACGAACGAGACGGGCTTTCAATTCGACGCAGCGACTAAAGAAGAAAAGACGTGGATAAGAGCGGACGCATTTTTAGCCAAGCCGATAAGATTCGAACAGCTTAAAAAGGAACTCAACAGACTTTTAGGAAATTAGCTGTGGCTGAATTATTCAAAGTTCTTGTTGTCGATGACGAAGCTGGTATGCGTTCGGGCATCGCGAGAGTTTTAAACGAGTGCGTTATCAGTCTGCCTGAAATGAAAACGGAAGTACGGTTTACTACCGTTGAGGCGGACAATGCAGAGCAGGGTTTGGAAATAATTGAAACTCAAAAGCCTGACGTTCTGCTGCTCGATCATAAACTCCCCGGAATGACAGGGCTTGAACTTTTGATAAAATTAACGGAAAAGAAAGTTGATGTTCTTACGATCATGATGACCGCTTACGCATCGCTGGAAACAGCGGTGGAAGCGACACGAAACGGAGCTTATGATTTTCTGGCCAAGCCTTTTTCTCCGGCTGAACTTAAAAATCTGATCCGCAAAGCGTCTGTGAGAATTTTGTATAAACGGCAGGCGCAAAGTCTGGCGGAAGAAAAGAAAAAAGTGCGTTTTGAATTTATTTCTATTCTTGCGCACGAATTAAAATCGCCTTTAGCGGCTATTCAGGGCTACTTAAACATTGTTAGTGAAAAAATTCTCGGCAATGATCTGGCGGCTTATGATTCGATGATCGAAAGAAGCGTGATAAGGCTTGAAGGTATGAAAAAACTGATTTTCGATCTGCTCGATATGACGCGAATCGAATCAGAGCAGAGAAAACGAGAATTTACGAATATAAATCTTGCCGAGCATACGAAAAAGGCGATTGAAGGTTTTGCACTTGCCGCCAAGGAACATAATATAACAGTAAATTTCGATTGCCCTGATACGATTGAGATGAAGGGCGATGTTCTTGAAGTAGATATAATCTTAAATAACCTGATATCGAACGCTATAAAGTACAATAAGGAAAATGGTAAAGTCGATATTAATATCGGCAGCGATGACAAGTATGTGATTATAAAAGTCAGCGATACGGGTATCGGGATGAAAGAAGACGAAACGAAAAAATTATTTAAGGATTTCGTAAGAATTAAAAACGATCAAACACGAAATATACTCGGAAGCGGTCTGGGACTTTCGACTGTAAATAAACTCGTTCAGATGTACGATGGAAAAATAGACGTTCTAAGTGAATTTTCCAAGGGCAGTACTTTTACAGTGGCACTATTGAAAAACCCGCATAATCCGAAAGACGACAGTGGAACGCACCCAAATAATATCCTGGTTAACGCAGAAGGAAGCAACAGAGCTTAATAAGCTTTGGACGATTGCCGACACGGTTCGCAGAGACAATGTTGGCGATGAAATTCATCTTCGCGGATTAATTGAATTCTCCAATATTTGCAGCAGACAATGTCTGTACTGCGGAATTAACGCGGCCAACAGCAAAATTCAACGCTATCAAATGAGCAAAGATGAAATTGCCGAATGCGCACAAATAGCAAAAGAACTGGGTTATGGTACGGTAGTTTTGCAAAGCGGTGAAAACAGAAGATTGGACGTTAAGTTTCTGGCCGAGACGGTAAGCGAAATAAAAAGCAAAACCGGACTTGCCGTTACGTTGAGCGTGGGCGAATGGGATGCGGATACTTATAAATTATGGAAGGACGCAGGCGCGGATAGATTTTTGCTTCGTTTCGAGACAAGCAATGATGAATTGTATCGAAAGCTGCATCCCGACAGCAAGAAAGGCGTAGAGGAAAGATTTGATACTCTGCGGCTGCTGAAAAATATCGGTTATGAAATTGGAAGCGGAGTAATGATCGGTTTGCCGGGGCAAAAGTATGAAACGCTGGCTGATGATCTATTGAAATTTAAGGAACTCGACCTCGATATGATTGGTGTCGGGCCATATATACCGCATCAGGAAACGCGTCTTGGTGCTAATATTCGTGAATTTACGCTCGATGGCGAAAGTCAGGTTCCAGCGAGTGAAGAAATGACTTATAAAGTTTGCGCACTTGCGAGAATTTTGTGTCCGAAGACGAATATTCCTGCGACAACGGCGCTTGCGACGATAAATCGCGAGCAGGGCAGGGAATTGGGACTGTGCAGAGGCGCGAATATTATAATGCCAAATGTTACGCCGGTGAAATACAGACAGATGTACGAAATTTATCCGGGCAAAGCGTGTATTTATGAAACTGCCCAGGCGTGCAATGCGTGTATAACTGGGCGGATTGAAAGTATCGGTCGAACTATCGGCAAAGGAAAAGGAACTTCGCCGAAGTTCGCGGCCAAAAGGGGGCTATAACAATGGTAAAAGAATTCAGCAACAAAGTACAAGACTTCATTGATGATAATTATTTGCAGAAACTCGTTGATGAGACCAAATCCGATAAAGGCGCGGTGAGGGCGATAATTCAAAAAAGTCTTAATAAGCAGGCGCTTTCTGTTGAAGAGACTGCGGTGCTTCTTGCGGCAGATAAAGAAATGACGCAGGAAATTTTCGAAGCCGCACGTCAGCTTAAACGCGAGGTTTACGGCAACAGAATCGTTCTGTTTGCTCCGTTTTATATCGGCAACAAATGTATAAATAACTGCGGGTATTGCGCGTTCAGGTCTTCTAATAAAGAACAGATAAGACGAACGCTGACGATCGAAGAAATATCCAAGCAAGTTGAAGCGTTGGAAAATGTCGGGCATAAACGGTTGATACTTGTTTTTGGTGAGCATAAAGATTATGACGCGAATTATATCGCTGAATGCGTGCGGAAGGTTTACAGCATTAAAGTCGGCAAGGGTTCGATTCGCAGAGTGAATATTAACGCGGCTCCGTTGGATATCGAAGGATTTAAGACGGTCAAGGCTGCCGGGATTGGCACGTATCAGATTTTTATGGAAACGTATCATCACGCAACTTACGCGAAATATCATCCGGCAAATACTATGAAGGGCGATTATCTTTATAGGCTCGACGGTTTGAGCAGA
>MHYA01000034.1 GCA_001825675.1 Planctomycetes bacterium GWF2_42_9
TCGATCTTGCCCGGTGTAGCGAAAGCCTGTTCGATTGCCTTTTTGGTAATTTCGTTAAAAATAACACGATTTGTTTTTTCTTCATCAACACCAAGCACCTGTGATAAATGCCAGGCGATGGCCTCTCCTTCTCTGTCCAAGTCAGTCGCCAGATACAGTCTATTGCAACCTTTGGCGGCGGCTTTCAACGTGCTGACGACTTTCTTCCTGCCGGCAGTGATTTCATAAGTCGGCTCGAAATTATTGTCTATATCGACGCTAATGCCCTTTGAGGGCAGATCGCGGACGTGCCCCATTGAGGCATGCACGATAAAATCGCTGCCGAGATATTTGTTTATCGTTTTTGCTTTTGCCGGTGATTCGACAATAACAAGATTCTTTCCCGATGATTCTTTTGTACTATTTTTTGCCATAAGATAAGGAGAAATACAGACTAATAGCGATATTGTCAAGAAAAATGATTTTTTATCCTGTGTTTCTATGTAGAGAATTTCCATTTTTTTGAACGCCGTCCAATTTATTTCGTATAATTTAGAGAAACTTGGAGGTAAAAATGAATTTAGCAACGAAACATTTTAATGACAGGATTCACAAGTGGGAACATAATATAGGGGTAACTTCTCATAACCTAGTTCACAATGAAGCGTTTTGGGCTGCTGTGATCATCAGCTTAATACTAATTTCCATGATTCTTCTTGCTGTTTTTACTCATAATGCGGGTACAGCACCACGTAGCATATATCCTACACCATTTGGACCTTATCCGTATTATTAGTAAGAGTTCTATATATTAGTAAAGTAGAGTGAAGAAAGGGGGTTAGTGAGAAATGGCATTTCCCGTACCAAGGGGAAGTGCCATTTTTTTTATGTATTCTTTTTCAGCAATTCTCTTAACAACGGCTTGAAATGTAAAATAGCCTGTCCCCGATGTGAAATTTCATTTTTTTCATTCGATTCAAGCTGCGCAACGGTTTTTTTCTTAGAAGGCACATAAAATATCGGGTCGTATCCGAAACCGTTCGCGCCTTGTTCCTCTCGGATTATTACTCCTTCCAGAGTACCTGAAGTTTCAATTAAAACTTTTTCAGGACTAGCCAGACAAAGATTACAAACAAATCTTGCGGTTCTTTTTTCATCCGGCACACCTTCAAGTAACCCCAGAAGCTTTGCCATATTTTTATGATCAAGCAATCCTCTATTTTTGTCTTTTGAGCCGCTGAAACGGGCACTGTGTACGCCCGGAGCACCCTCGAGAGCGTCAACCATCAAACCTGAATCATCGGCAAGCGTCCAAAGCCCTGTTTGAGAAGCGTAGCCGAGGGCTTTTTTGCGCGCGTTCTCGGCGAAAGTTTTGCCGTCCTCTTCGACTTCTTTTACATCGGGAAAATCTGCAAGACTTTTAAATTCAATATCGCTATCAAGCATTTCAGATAGCTCTTTGAGCTTACCCTGATTCGTTGTGGCGACAAGGATTTTCATTAATTTATTTTCCATTCAAGCTAATTGAAGAATGAAAAATGAAGATTAAATCTAAAAGTTAAAAATCTTCAATCTACAATCTTCTATATTCAATGTGATTTAGCTCATTAACTTTTTAAGCAAAGCACGCTGGAAATGCAGGCGATTTTCAGCTTCGTCGAAAACGATCGAGTTTGGGCATTCCATCGCTTCATCAGAAATTTCATATCCGCGATACGCGGGCAGGCAGTGCATAATTTTCGCTTTTGGAGCCAAAGCCATCAATTTGCCGTCAACTGCGAAACCCTGGAAATCAGCGACTCTTTTTGCTTTTTCGTCTTCCTGACCCATACTGACCCAGGTATCGGTATAAATTATCTGTGCGTCTTTTACGGCTAGGGCGGGATCATTTATCTGCGTTGTAGTACCTGCGGAGATTTCATTTGTACGCTGAATTGTTTCTTTATCGAGTTCGTAACCTTTCGGCGAAGCAACGACAATTTTCATTTTCAATTTCGCACACGCGAACGCAAGCGAACGAGCGACATTGTTGCCGTCGCCAATGTATGCGATTTTAATGCCTTCAAGTTTTCCAAAATGCTCACGGATAGTCATAATATCCGCCATTGCCTGGCACGGGTGCGACCAGTCGGTAAGCGCGTTTATAACCGGAATCTCGGCGTAGTTGGCAAGCTCAACAACGACATCGTGCGAGAAAGTTCGTGCCATGATGCCATTTGCCATACGATCTAGAACGCGAGCCATATCCTTAATCGGCTCACGTTTACCAATACCGCCAATATCTTCTGGTTTGACATAAATCGGGCTGCCGCCAAGCTGCGACATAGCTATCTGGAAACTCATACGGGTTCGCAGGCTTGGTTTTTCGAACAGCATGATAAGGCTTTTGCCGGCAAGGCAAAGGTCGCGATTACCCTTCTTATAATATTTTTTCAGAGTATCGCTCAATTCGAGAAGTTCGAGTAATTCATCCGTTCGGCAACTGCTAACCGATAAAAAATCTTTCATCACACACCCTTGAATTTATTTCATACTTTTTAAAACGCTATCAAGAATTTTAACAGCCTTGTCGAGTTCGGCCTGGGTGATTATCATTGCTGGCATAAATCTAATTACGGTATCCTGTGTACAATTAATTCTTAAGCCCTTTTCGAGGCATTTTGCGACTATCTCGCCGCCCGGTGAGTTGAGCTGAATACCAATCATCAGGCCTTTTCCGCGGACGTGGTCGATAATGTCGTACTTTGCTTTGAGGGCATTAAGTTTTTCAACGGCGTATTGTCCCATCTTCACGGCGTTATCAATCATATTTTCTTCGTCAATCGCTTCAATCGTAGCGATCGCTGCGGCACAGGCGATACAGTTGCCGCCGAAAGTCGAAGCGTGAGTGCCGGGGACAAGAGAAGCTGCGATTTCAGGCTTTGCCATCATCGCGCCGACAGCGACACCGCCGCCAAGAGTTTTGGACAATGTCATAATATCCGGCTCAATACCGAAATGCTGATAGCCGAACCATTTTCCTGTTCGTCCCATGCCGGTTTGAACTTCGTCGAAAATCATTCTTGCGCCGCTTTTATCGCAAAGCTCGCGAATCGTTTTGATGTATTCTTCTGACGCTACGTGAACGCCGCCTTCGCCCTGAATAGGCTCAATCATTATGCCTGCGACTTCATCGTTGAACGCATTTTTCAACGCATCAACGTCATTGTATGGAACATAAATAAAGCCCGGAACAACCGGCTGGAACGGCTCAAATTTTTTCGGTTGAGCTGTCGCGGTCATTGCACCGAAAGTTCTGCCGTGAAAACTTCCGAATGTGGTTATGTATTTGTATTTTTTCTTTTCAGTTGAGATTCTTGCCAGTTTGAGAGCGGCTTCATTAGCTTCGGCGCCGCTGTTGCAGAAGAATAATTTTCCGCCGAATGCGCGTTCGCTAAGCATTTGGGCAAGTTTGCCTTGAAGCTCTGTATAAAACGTATTATCCATATGCAGAAGGATTTTAGCCTGCTGGCAAACGGCCTTTACAACTTTCGGATGGCAATGGCCAATTCCGCTTACTGCCCAACCGGGGAATAAATCGAGAATCTTTTTGCCGTCAAGGTCAAATATATAGTTTCCTTTGCCCTTTGCGATAACTCGCGGCAAACGAGGATAATTTCCAATCACATATTTATCAAACATCCCAATTACTTCTTGTGTATTCATTTTATTTTTATTCCTTATTCTGTATTCTGAATTCTATATCCTTGTTTATTTTTCTATTTGTGTTCCAACGCCTTCTTCGGTGTAAATTTCGAGCAGGAGCGAATGACGAATTTGGCCGTCGATGATATGCGCCTTTTTAACGCCGCCATCGAGCGCTATCAGGCAGGCTTCAACCTTAGGCAGCATACCGCTGCTGATAACGCCTGTCTCGATCATTTTCTTGATTTCAGCTTCTGTGGCACTTGATATATTGCTGTCAGGGTCTTTGATGTCGGTCAAGATGCCGTTGGTATCGCTTACAGAAACGAATTTTTCCGCTTCGACAGCAGCCGCGACTTTGCCTGCTGCGCTGTCTGCGTTGACGTTCAATTTACCGCCTGCCCTATCTATCGCGACCGGAGCAATAACAGGTATTATTCCACTTGCGCAGAGGGTTTTGAGCAATTGAGCGTTGACATTTTTTACATCGCCGACAAGGCCTAAATCTATTTTCCTGCCCTGATCATCTGTAAACCTAAGAGGATCGGCGAAAAGTACGCAACTGCTCAATGAGTGCATTGCCATAGCATCGCAGCCCATCGATTTTATAGTATCGCAGATTGACGCGTTGATGTCGTGAACTAGGACGTGTTCAACGATCGCCATTGTGCGTTCATCGGTATAGCGTCTGCCCTGAACCCACTGCGGCTCAAGACCGGATTCGTTCATCGCTTTGGTGATGGCTTTCCCGCCGCCGTGAATTAGGATTGGCCTGATACCGACGGTGGCAAGAAAAACAACGTCAGCTAATAATTTTTTCTGCAAAGCGGGGTCATCCAGGACGCTTCCGCCAAGTTTGACAACGACGATCTTGTCGCGAAACAGACGAATATATTCCATCGCTTCGACGAGTGCCTTTGCCTTTTCTATAGCTCTTTTTACCATTTTAGCTCCTAAAAAATATAGCCACAAAGGCACGAAGGCACGAAAAAATATAAAATTCTTTGTGGCTTGGTGTCTTTGTGGCTAAGTAAAGCCAAAGATCGGATTCGAACCGATAACCCCCGGTTTACAAAACCGGAGCTCTACCGTTGAGCTACTTTGGCGTAAAGATTGGGCAGTTTACAACAAAAAATCCCCATTTGCAAGTTTTTTTTCCGTGAGATTTTCCTGTTCTGCGTGGGCTAACCGGTCGAATAAATCGACCGGCTAACAATTGGTTTTCGCTATTGCTTAAACCGCATTGGCGGTAAAAAACACTACTTACAACTCGAAAATCTGGCCTGGCGTTGGAATATGCGTGTTTTTCATACCCGCTTTTAAGAGGCTTTGCGAGAAATGCTCCAGTGCGTTTTTTTCGCCGTGAACACAGAACGCGTGTTCGATATGCGAAGCTCCGCAGCCATTGAAATACTCCAGCATCTCGTTTTCATCGGCGTGCGCACTTAATGCCGCGATTTCAACCACCTTTGAACGGACATAGACGTAATTTCCGAAAATTTTCACTTCTCTGCGGTGTTCCGCGATTCGCCGGCCGAGAGTATTTTCAGCCATATAGCCGACAATCAGCACGATATTTTTCGGATCGTCGATATTATTTTGCAGATGGTGCAGAATTCGTCCCGCTTCGCACATACCCGAAGCGGAGATAATAATCATCGGGCCGTTCATAGCATTGAGTGCCATAGATTCCTGAACACTATCGGTATAATGCAAATTATCGGCATTGAACGGCTTTTGGCCATTAATAAGAAATTCCACCGCACCTGTGTCCCAACATTCTTTGTGTTTTGAGTAAACTTGCGTAGCGGCACTTGAAAGCGGTGAATCAACATAAATTGGAATCGGGCGAATCTGCCCTTCCGTATAAAGCTGATTCAGCAGATAAACAAGGTATTGCGTTCTTCCGACGCTGAACGCCGGTATAATGATCTTGCCTTTCGTTTCACAAATCATATCGACGACTTTTTTAAGTTCTGCTTTCGCATCGGCGGCGGCCGGGTGCGTACGATCGCCGTAAGTGCTTTCGGTGATCAAATAATCAATATCTTTGATAAGTACAGGGTCTTTCAGGATTGGAATGTCGCGTCTGCCGATATCGCCGGTGAACATCAATTTTTTTGTTGTGCCGTTTTCGCTGTAATTTATTTCGGTAAAAGCCGAACCGATTATATGACCTGCGTCGTGGAAAGTTACTTCGACATTATCGAAAATTTTGAACGGTTTGGAATACGGCTGCGGAAAGAGATGTTCTATCGCATTCGTCGCATCTTCGGGAGTATATAACGGCTCGAAGAGATTTTTGCCTGCCCTTGCTCTCTTTTTATTCACAAACTCGATATCGTGAACCTGTATGCGGGCACAATCGTGGAGCATTATTTTGCATAGGTCAGCGGTGGCATCGGTGCAGAATATTTTGCCTTTGAAGCCGTGTTTTACGAGCGTGGGGACATTTCCGCTGTGATCCATATGCGCATGCGAAAGCAGCATTACATCGATAGTTTTGGGATCGACAAGAAAATGCCTGTTCTTCTCGAACGCCTCTTTTCTTTTGCCCTGAAACAGGCCGCAATCCAATAGAATATTTTTGCCGTTGATCGTTACAATGTGAGATGAGCCGGTAACTTCGCCTGCTGCACCGTGAAAAGTCAGTTTCATCATTCATCCTGAAAAATTAACCACAAATGGTATTATAACAATTTTTTATAAAAATTAAAGTTTAACTAATTTTCTTTTTACAGTAATCAATAACGGAAGCGAAGCGAATTGCGCGGCCA
>MHYA01000035.1 GCA_001825675.1 Planctomycetes bacterium GWF2_42_9
GGTTGTTAGGTTCCTTAGGCTCGATGAGGATGGCATACCTAACCCAGAGAAGACTCTCCGCTATTACAGGGAGAAGAAACTGTTGAGGGCCATTCGCATCGGCCGACATTTACGCTATTCCAGGTTTGATTTACTTGAATTCCTTAGAAAAGTACGGGTCTAAAGAGCTGACGCTGGGTACGCCGCAGCTCCGCCAATGGTTAACTCATTGTAGATGAAGGACTTGCATGTTGACTGGGCTATGGATGACGGCTCCCGCGTAAGAAATAGAGTAAATTTATCCTTATTATTGTTGGTTTCCTACCTTTTTAATAGGACAATGCAGGTCATGACGCTTGTACATTAGTTGATGAACTGGAGGATTTCTGTGAAACCCGGATTATATTATGAGCCAAAAAGGCCAAAACATTGGATTGTAAGATGGCATTCCCAGTACGACCCCCATACCGGAACCAGTCACTGGTACAGCAAGGCTTTTGCCCTAAAGGTTGAAGCTCAACAATTCTTGCTTCAGCGACAACAGGAACAGGTTGATGGCATCCAGCAAAAGCCCGAACCACTGCAACTCGGTGAGTTCTGCTCCAAATGGCTGTCTACGCGAACGGAACTGAGAGAAAACACGAAGGATCTATACCTGCGCCTTTTCAAACGGTTAGAGGCTTACTACGGAGCTTTTGCTGAATTAAACTCGATCACTCCCCAGCGAGCAGCGGAGTTTATTGCCGCACAGAAAATCGTCGCAAAGAACGGTGCCGGTCGTGCCCTTTCGGCTTGGTCACTGGAACAGGTAAAACGCGCATCCCGTGCAGTTTTTGAAGGTGCCAAAGAATGGCAACTTGTCCGCTCCAATCCCTTTAAATCGCTCAAAAGCCGCAGGCCACCCGTTCACAAATGGCATTATATTTCAATGAATGAGTATCAAAGCCTCATTGATGTTACTAAGAATCTTCAGCGAAAATGCTTTTACAGTGTTGCCTATTTCTGCGGCCTGCGACTTTCTGAGCTTTTATCATTGACTTGGGATTGTATCGATTTTGAGCACAGCCGTCTTACTCTTGTAAACCGCAAGGGAACACCTGAAGCACCTCCGTTTTTATTGAAAGATTATGAACAGCGGTCGATTCCGATTCCGAAACATACACTTGATTTGCTTGTGGCGTGGCATGACCAGGCTCCAGTGAAAGTGCCCTTTGTGTTTTTGTCAGCGGCCCGCTACGAGATCGTCAAACGAAAATGGGCTGAATGTCGCAAGGCTGGTAAACCGTGGAGGAACGGCTATTTGGCAAACAATCTGCGGAGAGAGTTTTTACGGGATTGTAAGAGATCTGGTCTCAAGGCTACGGGAAAATTGTGTATTCATGTCCTGCGAAAATCGTGTGCACAAAATCTTGCAGATAATTTACCTGTCGCACTTACCAAGTCAATCTTGGGCCATGCCAGCGTAAGCACAACACTTGCACACTACAATCAGATCATGCCAACTCACGAACAACAGGCATTGGAAGTTATGCAAAACCTATACGAGAAAAGTATTGCACAAGATAAGGCCCAGAAAGCTGAGCAAGCTACAGATGAACCCTCACCCAAATAGAAACGGATCTGATATGGAAGCCTTCAAAACAATCATATGTTCATCACAAGAGGTCGCGGGTTTGAGCAGCAACGTTTATTCACAAACACAACCTTGAAAATACAACAAAGAACTGTGTGGTGTTTCTGAAAGTGATACATTTCTAAATCCGGAATTACAAATATTCTTCCTATTTTTGTCGCTTTTCTTATATGCTTTTGTTATAATGACAGTTTCAAAGTGCCATTGATAAGTATTATATTCTGCTGGAAACTCGGAATGATGTTGCCAGATTTATTAAAAGAGCTCGGGAATATACAAGTCCCCGATAAAGATGTTGAACGCCAAGCTGTAAATGCTCTACGTGGCTATATTTATCAAGTATACGAAACATTAAACACTTGGCTCACGTTAAAGCAAGACGAAGTCTTGGCCATCGAAGTCGCTGAAGATTTCGCAGTCATAGCCAAAGATGCTTTAAATGCCGTGCAGGTCAAGGATACTGCACAGTCAGGTTCGGTCACATTACGTACCCCATCTGCAAAAGATACGATCTGTTCTCTTTGGAGATGGCAACAAGCACATCCAAATAAGCAAGTCAGAATTACCTATTTAACAACAGCCAATATCGGTAAGGAGAAAGGGCTTGTTTTTCCGGATAACTACACAGGGCTCACTTACTGGCGTGTAGCGGCACGTGAAGGCAGCAATGTTGAGCCTATTCGAAGTGCGTTGTTAAATCTCAATCTGCCAGCCGATATTAATGATTTCATCAAGACTGCTGAACCAGATGAGCTTAGGGACAGAATATTGCGTAAGATCACTTGGACATGTAATAGGGAAAAATTAGTTTCTCTTGATCAGACAATTCGTGATCTTCTCGTCGATATTGGAGTGCAGCTAGGATTTGCTCCCACCGATTCTGAAAGAGCAATGGGGTCACTGATATTTGAGGTACTTAAAAAAGCAACCACCGAAACGAATCGAATCCTTTCAAGGGCAGATCTTTTACGCACTTTTGAAAAAGCAGCGTCAGTAACAATGTCTTTGACGAGTGTACGTACCATAAGTAATATGATCAGTTCTATCGGAGAAACATTTTCGGAAGACTTAAATTCAGTAACAACCGGATGTATCAATATTTCAAGAATTCCCTTTCCACCACATCTAATAGAACGAGCTGACTTAGTTGCTAGGCTGATTTCAGGAATGGTAAAATACGGTAGCTTATGGATTCATGGTAGCAGCGGAACTGGCAAAACCGTTCTCACGCAATTCATTGCCCGTAGTTTAAAAAATGATTGTTTACTTGTCCAACTTCGTAATTGTTGTTCTCCCAGAGAAATTGAATTTCTCCTTTCCAGGGCAATGTTGTCGCTGCATTTAAACCAAATTAGTGGCATTATTCTTGATGACTTTCCCACACAGCATGCTAATGCTGTTCGTGTACGTCTATCGATGCTTGTTAATGAGGTCTCCCGAATAGATGGTTATGTAATTATTACATCTGCTAAAGCACCTTCCCCGAATTTGCAGAATTGCTTTGGAGAAAACGGCCCAAGCATTGTCAAAATACCTTATCTCAGCCAAGAAGATGTCGCTGAACTTGTTAAGTTAGCTGGCGGAGATGCAAAAAAATGGGCAGGTATAGTTCATTCTTTCTGCGGATTCGGTCATCCACAATTAGTTCAGGCGCGCATAAGCGGTCTGAAACAAAGAAATTGGCCAGATTCAGAGCTTCTTGCAGGGGTACCCGGTTTCGGAAAAGATGCCGAAGAAATTGAAAGTGCACGTCAATCAATACGCGAACAGCTGTTGTCCGAACTTTCGCAGAACGCTCGCGATTTATTATACCGCTTAACGCTTTTTGCCGGTTATTTTGACCGTGATTTGGCAATTACAGTTGGAGACCTGGGCCCTGCAATTCAGAGTCCCGGTGAAGCACTGGACACTTTACTTGGCCCTTGGATTGAAGTAATAGAAAAAGATCGTTTTAGGGTTTCACCCCTGGTAAGCAATGCTGCCAATAGTACCCTTAGTCAACCCATTCAAACAAAAATACACAAGCAAATCGTTGCCCAACTTTTGACACGTCGCCCATTCCCATCAGACTTTCTTGGGGCACTACTGAGCCATGCATTTTCGTCGCGACATGCACAAGGACTAACTTGGTTAACGATGGCGGTCATGCACACCAGCCCCAAAGACCGAAAAATAATTTCTGAAAACCTCTTCATATTACAGGTATTACAAACAAATCAGCCACTCTTCAAAGAAAACATGTTTGTTTCCGCTATGTTAAGATTGGCTCAGTTCCGCGTAACTGCCTGGTCCGGACAAGTTGACAGACTTCCTGAAATTGCTGATCAAGTTATCAAAGAATCCAGAATGCTCGGTCAGCTCGGTCACATTGAAATCGCAAATGGCTTCCTCTGCATGGCTATTAGTTCAATACTTGTGGAGCAAGTATTAAAGATCTCTCCCGAAAAATGGATGCCTTTATTGTTAGAATTGGAACAGTTATTAGGTAACAAAGACATATTATCAGAGTATCTCTGCGAATTAAGTTCCAAAAACAGCCTGAATGGCTGGACTATTCCACAATTTCTTTTTGCCATTAGAGCTACTTCGCTCAAAAGCACTAAGGAACTTTTGGAACTATTTACACACTTAGATCGTCTGGAAGAAAAACAGCGAAATATGTACCTTTCATCTCTAGAGAGAATGCCTGATGGCAAACGTCTAATGATTGATGTTGCCTGGCTAGAAGAGATGAGAGCAGGGACACTAAATGGCTTATCGGCGGCAGGTCTTTATTGTCAACTTACCGCTTTTACAGAAAAATGGCATCAGACAACGGTCTCGATTGAATGTGAATGCGCCCGTTCAGTTATGCTAGATGAATACGCAAATGATTCTGACGGTGCACTCGCTTCCCTCGAAAAGGCACAAAGTAAATATCCTGACAGTGTGCGTTTAATACGAGAACATGCAAAGGTTTGTTATCATAAGGGAAACTATCCTACTGCACTTTCGTTGATCGAAACTATAGCCGATGCCATTCCAAAAAGTGATCATATTGAGAGAGCCTATGCTTTACGTGAGGCTGGAATTAGCGCCGGTCAATCGAACAATTTTTCCAAATCATCCCGTTTTTTTTCTGAGGCGTACGAAGCCGCAAATGCTGGAAATGCCGATTTACAAGTTATGGCTATTGGACTACAAGGTGATCAAGCATATGCATTATTTCAGCTAGGTGATTATTCTGGAGCACTCCGCCTTTTACGTGAAGCGTTGCTTAAAGCAGAACAACTGAATCCTAAGGCAGGAAAAACTAGAAAATATTGCATAATGATATTAGGGAACTTAACACTTTGGATCGAAAAGCAACTGAAGCGTGACTTACTTGACTTCGATGTTTCCACCGCAATAGGTTGTTGCAGTAATCCTGACCCATCGGATAAAGTTCTTGAACTTGCGTTACCTCCATTTGTGGTTTATTGGTACCAACTTGCAATTGTAGAAAGTATGTTAACAGTGGAAACAGGTATTCTAAATGAACTTCGACAGCGTACTTGTAACCAAAAACTTCTAGCCTACGAATTAGTCTTAAATAATTACTTGATGGCGAAATATATTCTAAAAAAAGATGTTGGTAACTTCCTGTCGTATTTGAACCAATATATTTCCATTACCGCATACACACGCGAAAATGCGTCCGCTATAAAATCCAATATCTATGACTTGGTTGAAATTGATTGTCCTACGATCGATTCCTTAGATAATGGTTCGGAATTGCACAAGCAGTATGCAAAGGATGCTGTGCTTGCTATCCTGGCCATTGCCATTTGTACTGGTGAAAAGAGTGAACGAGAACTAATTCGAAATGAAATTCAGCAGAAAAAAGAGTTAACAACTGCTTTGGCTAATTTCTTTCGATATTTTGAGAACACAGCTCGCCCTCAAAAAGATATATATGATTGTGCAGCTTATAATCTCGGAATTATATTTCATAAGGACACCGCTCTTGATCCCAATACATTATTTGTAGCAACCTATCGCATTTGGGAATGGCTGCAACACACTTGTTTTAAAGACAGCATTGAAAATATTATCGCGGATTATTTTGTACAATGCTGGCAATATATAATAGAAAACCAAAGATTTCTGCTACACAATCCGATATCAACCATTCCTGATATTCAGAGAGCAATGCAGGAGCCTGTTGCCAAGATTAGAATACCCAAATTGCTATTGGCTGCCGAACAGGCAGTTGATCATCGTTTTGTTGAAAACCTAAGATCAACCATAAAAGCACAGGCTTATCCAAATTGAGCATGCTAAAAAGTTGCCTAATATTTTTTGCTG
>MHYA01000036.1:0-5088 GCA_001825675.1 Planctomycetes bacterium GWF2_42_9
ATTAGAAAAATTAAGCGATCTGCCGCTAAAGCCGCACAGGGCTTTGACGCGGAGGTACTGTATTAAATGTAAATGCAATATTATGGCGAAAATTCATAGTAAGCAGGAGCAGTGTCCGGTTGGGATGTGGTAGAATTTGGCATGCAATGCTTCTGACATCTCATCTTTAAAAGCCCTGGGTTCTATAAGAGGTTATAAGTACGCCTGTGTTAGTATGATAAAAGGCTTGAAAAAATGATTTTGTTCATTAAAAAACACCCGTTTTCAGGGCAATTATTAGACTAAATTCTACTTGAATATATGTAAATAAAATGGTATAATATAACTTCTTTGAGATACACCAAGCCTATCTTCATTTGGCAGGAGGAAATTACAAAAACTATTTCCCTATTTTGATCGCATTTTATAAGAAATAGTGTGAATTGATTAAAAAACATTTCTTGTGTGTAAAAATGATTATGAAAAAAATATCACAACATGTCGTTATTTTCTGTCTTTTGATATTATGTTGGTCTGAGGATTCACTTTCAATTGACTTTGGGAATGCGACAGTATCTCATTTAACTAACGAGTATTCTTCGATAGGCTATGGTACTACAGGCAGTTTGTACGACCCTGATGGAATGTTCGACCTTACGAATAAACGTTATTCTCATAGTGCAATTGCTATTGTCAAAGGTGCCATTTATGGACAACACGCTGTTTTAGTTGAAGACAGAATTTCAATACCTTTCACAGTTACAACTGCGGGACTCTATAATATTGAATTGCCTGTTTGGGTTTCGGGTATTGCATATTCCACCGGCGCTACTGAAGATTTTGCGGGTAATAGCTGGGGGGACTGTTTAGTATTTTTGGATTCCGGCATATATAAACCAGATGGAAGTTGTGTAACAGGTTCTATAGGAAGCAGACAGGAATTATGTCGTTACGAAGAAGCTCTTGAGGGATTACTTGGAGATTATTCGTTTGATATAATAAAAAAAGCAGTTTTCCCCAAAGGGGCATTGGTCAAAATCACGAAGGAGGTTGCTGAAGCTGTAATAAAAGCTTATGAAATCGCGGAAGATCTTTCTGAACCTTTAGGGTATTGGGATAATGACTCCTTTTTGTTTTACTCTGATGCTTATTTGGTTCCCGGTCAATATGTATTTCAAGCATCAATAGTTTCAGAGGTTCAAGCTAATATAGCAACGTTGGGGATAGGAGGACATGTTACAAGAACACACATCGATGTCAGATTAGGCGATATAAAAAGCAATCTCCCCCCCACTGGCTCACCTCCTGCGGATATTAGCGGATTTGGCATGGTACATGCTTCTTGTACAAAAATTGACTTAGCATGGACTGACAATTCTAATAATGAGCAGGGTTTTCATATTTACGCGGTAGAAACAGCCTCTAATGGGTGGGACACAGAATATCTGATTGGCACTGTTGGAGCAAATATAACCACATTTGCAGATACGAATCCATATCAACATAGTGAAAATTATACGCCAGGAAAGAGGCTGAAAAAATATTGCGTTTATGCGTTTAATGCAGCAGGAGAATCCAGGACACCTAATTATAGTTGGTGGACCCCGGTCATTTTCCCCACGGTGGGAGAACCGTTAAATCTGCGGCTCATTTGCGGAATTAATAACATTGGATTGGCATGGGATAATAACCTTAATAATGAAGCGATTAGATTCGATGTTAGTTATTCAACAAGCCCTGATTATGACCCATGGCATTCAGCGGGAAAATTTTCCGCTTCAGCACTTACAGGCAGCGTTTCAGGTTTAATGGATGCAACACGTTATTTTATAAAAATCGTTCCTGTCAGTATAGTTGTTCTTGATGGTAAATCATATAATTGCTCATGGCCGAATCTTAGTTGCATAGTTCATGCCCAAACTTTAAAAGGAAATAAATTAACCAGCTTCGATGGTGATCTTAACTTTGGAAGAATTATACCTGGCAATAAAGCAACTAAAGAAATAGCAATTTACAACCAGGGCAATGCCGACCTTTTTGTCTTTGGATTAGAATGCCCGCAAGGATACAGTGCGGATTGGACAAATGGCAGCATTTCGCCAGGTCAAAAAAAGAAAATTAAAATTTCTTTCAATCCCACAGAAGAAAAAATATACGATGGAGAAATCAGGTTTATTTGCAACAGCACTGGCGGAATGACTGCTATAAGTTGCTTCGGCAGAGGAATTGATGCTGAAAACAGGTATAGCGGAGGTCAGGGAACTTATGAAAAACCTTATGTAATTGCATATCCCTGCGATTTAATTAACCTCGGCTATATGACAAATGACTACAACAAGTACTTTATTCTCGCAAAGAATATAGATTTCAAAGATTACTTTTTTTCAACTTCTATTATAGCTCTTGATTCAAGTTCTGATTATGACTTCCAAGGCACTAAATTTGGCGGCAAGTTTTATGGTAATGGGCATTTGATTAAAAATTTAACAATAAATACATCATATTCGAATGCCTATGTTGGCCTTTTTGGAACACTTGGCCAAGGCGCTGAGATAAAGAATTTAGGAATTCAGGATGTAAATATTACCGCGGGATCTAATTCGTATTGTGTTGGCGCTTTATGCGGCTTCAATGATAATGGCGATATAACACAATGCTATTCGACAGGAATTGTAAAAGCTGGCAGTGGTTCGGATAGTATTGGCGGATTGTGCGGATGGAATTCTTCTATTTTAAATAACTGTTATTCTAATTGTTCAGTTAAAGGAGGGATCGGAGGAGTTGGAGGTTTTTGTGGTGTTAGTTATGTAACAGTTGAAAACTGTTACTCGACTGGCAAAGTTGAAGCGTCTAATCCAAAAGGTTTTTGCGGCGCTTCAAACATACAATATATTATTAACTGTTTTTGGGATACAAACACTTCCCAGAATCCAACCAGCAGCGGTGGTACGCCCAAAACAACCAGCCAGATGAAAACAGTAAATACGTTTACTGCCGCGGGATGGAATATTAGTCAGACAATTGACAGTCCTTCAATTTGGTTTATGCAGGATGGCATTTATCCGATGCTATTCTGGGAAATTATTTCTAATAATCCAGCAGATTTCAATTTTGATGGCAAAGTAGATTTTATTGACTATACATTTTTCGCTTCTAAATGGATGTCTGTATCGGGAGATTCAAAATGGGATAGCAGTTATGATTTAAGTTTCCCAAAAAATAATAAAATCGATATAAGTGATCTTAAGGTGTTTGCTTCAGTGTGGCTGGATGGAATATCAACTTCGGAGCCGGATATTAACTCTGACAATTCAGTTGATTTTAAAGATTATGCGATTTTAGCAAGTCAATGGCAGAACATAGAATGTGGCGAACCATATTGGTGTGATGGAGGTGATATTAATCATTCAGGATCAGTCACATTCGCGGATATTCTCATCTTGGCCGAAAATTGGCTTGAAATTACTATATCCGAAGGTCCAGTCGTAATATATAAACAAAAATTAGACACAAATCCAGATTGGATAACACAAGGACAATGGCAATTTGGTCAGCCGCTCGGCCAGGGTGGAACCTATGGCAATACTGATCCGACAAGTGGTTACACCGGAAATAATGTCTACGGTGTCAATCTGGCCGGCAATTATAGCATAGCATCTTCTGATATTGGTCCATACTACCTTGCCGCAGGCCCTTTTAATTGCAGCCAATATCATAATATCAAACTTGAATTTGCGCGATGGCTGAATATGGATGAACCGCTTTTGACAACCGCATCTGTTGAGGTTTCCAATGATGGTCAAAACTGGTTTCCTGTCTGGGAATATGATGCAGCTCTTCCAATTGGTACAATTACAGATTATAGCTGGATTCCGGTTGAATACGATATAAGTCAATACGCAGACGAACAATCAACTGTATATATTCGTTGGATGTATACGGTTTATGGTTGGGCAGGTGCATCTTCTGAATCTGGTTGGAATATTGATGATATAGTATTGACTGGAGAAAAATAAAATTCATGCAATATGACCAATATCTCATATCGATGAATTTAGAAACTTTTTAGGATGAAGTGATGAAAAATAGTAATAGTTCTTTGATGATCATAGGCATCGTAACTATTTTCGCAGAGCTGCTTATTTGTAAAAATGTGATGGCCTCAAGAGTAATGAGTTTTGAAGATTGTATAGTCGATGGCGGAGTGTGATAATGATTTTTCTACAAGCAACAGCAACGATGTGTCAGCGGAGAGTGTGAAGCCTTTATCTTTTTATTTTCAGGACTAACAAACCTAAGCTCAAAAGTGAAAGAGTCGCGGGTTCAGGGATTGAAGCAATACGAAAACCAAAACTAATAACTTCTTCATACGGTGCATCTGCATCATAATTTATTAATGGCGAAGACCATAATGCGGAAGCATAACTGTCAAACGAACCGCCCCACATGCCACGAAGAGAACCGTCTAAGGTTTCATTCCACTCCGAAATATTGCCGCCTTGATCGTAAGTGCCGTAGGCGCTTTCAGAATTCTCGAACTCCCCAACTGAAGTTACGTAGGATGGACTTCCTATAGTAAAACCATTTTGATAGAAATTGGCATTATTTCCTGGATCGGGATTTATTAAGTCATTGCTGGGAATTACATTTGACTGAGTAGGATACAACCAATAATTGCCTGTGATTCCATCGTTCTTATGGTAAGCGGCCTTATACCATTCATTTCTGGTAGGAAGAACATAAATAACACCATAAGTGTTTTTTGCGGCTACACGATCAACACCAAGAAAAGAACCTGGATTTACATTGTTCCCATTAAACAAGTACACTCCTTTGCTCTTATCTCCGCTGGTAAGGTAGTTACAGAATTGAGCAGCTTCATACCAACTAACATTATTAGCAGGCTGCCGATCATCTCTAAAAAAGTAATATGAACCAAGATTATAGCCTCCATCATTGCCAGTTGGATTTCCAGATAAAGCCGTAAAAGCATTCCATTGAGCGTTTGTGATTTCATATTTTCCAATACGATAGTTATAATCTACAGCACCATAACCAGTAGTAATATCTGCAGCATTTCCAGCATTGCCAACACTAACAGAATCTATA
>MHYA01000036.1:5226-6322 GCA_001825675.1 Planctomycetes bacterium GWF2_42_9
CTTAGAGCAGTTAAAAAAGGCCGGTATTATACCGGCCTTTTTTGTTTGCTATCTATCTTTTAACCGCGTGGGCTAAAAGCCCACCCTACATTACTAATCATCATCACGAATTAAAATCGCTTCATCGGAAATTGGAATCCACGGACAGGTGTCATTTATCCATGCAAATGCCATACTCCATTCAGGATTAGTATCAAGGTAAATGTCAACATCACCTCCATTATATTTAAATTTCACATAGCTAACAACTCCGTTTGCATCGGATGCCCATCTAACACCGCCAAGATATACACTGCCATTGACATCATCGATATACGGGTCGGAGTTCCAGCCGTTGTCCCAGCCATACTGATTACAGTCGGCTTCGCACATCGCGGATGTTATATTTACATCACCAACGATATTTATAGAAAGTCCCATTGCAAATAGCGGGCTTTCGCTGTTGATGTAGATTGTTACTTCATCGTTGACATCCGGCGTGTTGTCGTCGATTGTTAGATAAACAGGTGGATAGTTGTAATCGATTGGATAATAATATTCTTGCTCCGATTCCATCATTTGTTCAGATTGCATTTCCAGCGGCATCATCATTTGCATTGAGCCTGGGCACTGATAAGGTGTGTCTGTGAAAGATGTGCCATCGCCACCAATGCCAAGCCAATCCGGCGAATAGAGCCAATACTGACAAAACTTTTGCAAATCCTTATAATCAATTATACTGTCGCCGTTGAAATTATATGAAGCAGTTGGTGTGCAGGATTGTTGCCAGTGGTTTGCGAAGGATGCGAAATCATAAAAATCAACAGCGTGATCCAAAGTTAAATCGTAAGGGTTAAATTCATCCGCGCCAATATCAACACGGCTATTTATAATTCGGTATTCGCCGTCTATATCGGTTTCGTTCGCTTCGGCAACATAATTTGGATTGCCTGCGTTGATGCAAGATGTTGAAGCGGATGTTAAATAATAATTACTTAGCTGCGGATCAACAGAAGTATTTCCTGTGCCGTTATAACCACCTTGTATGCAGTTATATTTTACTTTTGTGAAAGTACCATCAAGACTTTGAGTATTGCCCCAAATAATATTTGAATTG
>MHYA01000037.1:0-10957 GCA_001825675.1 Planctomycetes bacterium GWF2_42_9
TGCTATTGCCAAGGCACTTACTCTGATAACTGCCAGTGATGCAAAAGGATGGTTCAATTCATGCGGTTATACCTTTTCTTGAATTGCTCTAGCACTTAATTTCAATCAAAACAAAGACTTAAACTCTCTCTATTCCTTACTGTCTGAGCACGATTTTTTACTATCTTGATACCAATTTTAAGGGCAACCGTAAAACAGGTTACCCTTCGATAAGGAATCATTATAGCGAAAAGTGGATATTTAGTCGCGCCTGAAAAAGTGTATGATTTGCGTTAAAAGCAGTGTTTTGCTGCGTTTTAAGGTTTCTCATGCTGCTGAAATCGTGTATAATTTTGCAAGGTTTCATGAAAGAAGCATTCAAAATCTTGCAAAAAGGACTGTGCAAATGACCCCGCAAAGACCGGACAAGAACGACAAGCTTTTTGAGCCGCCTCTCGAACCTATTCTTAATGACAGGCACCCCCTGTACAAGCTGGCATCAAGCATTGACTGGCAGGTTATCGAACACGAACTGGCTGACTGTTATAGTGCGGATATGGGTCGTCACGGCAACGCCACGCGTCTGATGGTAGGGCTTCATTATCTCAAGCACACCTACAATGAATCCGACGAATCGGTTATTGACCGCTGGGTTGAGAATCCCTACTGGCAGTACTTCTGCGGGTATGAACACATGCAGCATGCGTTTCCCATTCATCCCACCAGCATGGTCAAGTGGCGTGGGCGTGTTGGTTCTGCAAGAATGGAGGTGCTGCTCAAGGAGACATTATCAACGGCCATTCGCCAAAAGTACATCAAACCGTCAGATGCATCTAAAATAATCGTTGATACCACGGTACAGGAAAAAGCTGTCGCATACCCCACCGACGCACGGCTGTATCTCAAATCCATTCACCGCCTGGTCAGGCTGGCTGATGAGCGGAATATCGAACTTCGTCAAAGTTATGTGCGGGTTTCTAAGAAGGCGTTTTTCAGCCAGAGCCAGTATGCCCGCGCATGCCAGTACAAGCGTGCTACAAAGTGCACCAAAAAGCTCAAAAGTATCTGGGGCGTTTAATCCGTGATATCGAGCGTAAAGTCAATAATCCCGATGAAAAGCTGGCTATCATGCTTGCACGAACGGCACGGATACATGCGCAAAAGCGTGATGACCGCCGCAAACTCTACAGTCTCGATGCTCCGGAGGTAGAGTGCATCAGCAAGGGCAAGATTCACAAGCGTTATGAGTTTGGCTGCAAAGTCAGTCTTCCGTATGACGGCCACACGTTATCGGCAACAATAGAGCGTTCACAATCCAATACCAACGTGCAGGCGGCGGAAGTGTATGTTGACCGCGGATATCGCGGCCATGACCATACAGGCAAGGCAAAGATTTATAAGCAGGATGGCAGATTGAAAGCACTTACCCGTGCGATAAGAAACAAACTCAGGCGTCGCAGTGCGATAGAGCCGACGATAGGCCATGTCAAAAGCGACAACGGAATGGCCAGGAACTTTCTGAAAACCGCCGAAGGCGACCGGCTCAACGCCATCCTGGCCGCCGCCGGCTACAATATGCGGAAGTTATTAGCCGCATTTTTGCATGCGCTGTGGGAATTGGCCGGCTTTTTACAAAATCAACTGCGCGAAATAGGCAAAAATCTTTGCCGGCCAGGCATTAACTTGGCAACTTTTATGGCAAATTAGACTTTTTCAGGGACGACTATTTAACAGTATTCAACTATACGGGATCACTGCTGTCCAACTGTTTGAGTAAGGATTCGTTGTAACATATTGAATATCATTGGCTTACGAACAAAAATGAGTGTAATCGATTTGAACTTGGCGTTAGACTTTGGCCCATTTGCCCTGAAGGGAATGGCCTATGAACGCCACACGGATAGTCTTTGCTCAAGTCATGGATTTTCTGCCTCTCAAAGCCGACTTTGCTCAGGTGCTGATACATACGGCACGAAACACCAGCTTGGGATACTGCTACGCTTTATCTCTTAACCCCACCGCACATTTGCTCCGCCGTTTACACCTGCCAGGTCTCAAAAGCCATACGCCAGAACTGCTCCTGATCACCATCGATTTCACGAACTTTGCCATGATCATCTCCATTTAAATCATGAGCACATTATGAATTTTTCAAGAACTCGGCAAGGTGTCTTTGGCCGTGATGTTGCGCGCCAGTCATCTCCCGAAGAGGCTTGGCTCCAAAACCGCGACGCCCTCCTCACAGTCATTCAGCCCTAAGACGACGAAATGAAATTGGAATACTGGATTCCAAAAACCACTATAATGTGGAACCAATTTTGTTTTAATGGGCTTCTTAATCTTATGTCAAACTTGCCACTGGTTCATCGCTTTCCTTACGCAACTGCTCTAAAAGACCTTTGCTGACTCTATACTTGGCAATTAATGGCAATGCCGTGATCGATATGAGCGGACCAACAATAAGTACAATTGCACATAACCGCCAGATAACAACAGGACTCTGCACCATGTCCTTTCCTGTGGCAAAGCCAACCAACTTCAGACAATATCCAGAAAACAACAGCGCCAACGACATCGAGCATTTGACAGCAAAGACAAACATTGCCGAATAGGTGCCATCCTTGTTAATACCACTCTTTAACTGGTGTATCTCAGAAATATCAGCCACCATGGAAGTTGCAACCGGCATCAGTACTCCGGCACCGAAATAGTACATGGGGTGAAAAATAACAAATATGATAAATGCAATCGGTACATGTATATGTGAAACAGTAATTGTCTGCCCCGGCTTAAGCAGGCCCGGTAAAAATAACACTGCCAACGTAAGATGACAAACTACATTAATGAGGCACCCAAGAATAACGGTCTTTTTCTTGTCCCATCGCTTGACGAACTTTACCGCTAGCAAACTGCCAAGCGCCATTCCCACCATTGATCCACCATGAGCAATTGTCTTTTCCGTTCCGCTGAATTGCATGAAATGTTCATACACATACATTTGCAGCGAACTGACTAATGCCACGCCCATTATCACAACAAATGTATACGCAAAAACCCATCGAGAATAAATATCAGTAACGATCTCTTTCAGATCAACTACAAAACCTTTCAATCCTTTTCCTGAACTCAGCATTTGCCGTGAGTCCTGCATATATTTAAGCGTTAAAAAGAATACCAGGAGAACACAAGCGCCTGAAGCGATCGCAAATACAGTTCCCATATGCACAAAATTATCAGGAACATTGGTTGCCCGAACACCGTTTTCATTCTGGAAAAAAATCATCCATGCCAGAGCCGGACCGCACAGGTTTGCCGCCATATTCATGACGGTCCCTATTCCCTGCAATTTTGTGCGAGCCATATAATCAGTACAAATTTCAAAGCCAAGGGCACCGTAAGGGATCGAGTAGGCAGCATATGCTGTCCTAAGAAAGAGGCTCACAGCGACCAAGTACCAGAATATCAATGTCGTGTTTGTTTTGAAAATGTCCGGTATCGCCCACATAAAATAAAATGAAACGGCCATTATCAGGCCGCCGATCAATATAAAGGGATGCCGTCGGCCATAGCGACAGCGTGTTGTGTCACTGATATGCCCCATGATAGGATCAAGAGCTGCATCCCAAAATACCCCTAGCGATAACGCCAGTCCGGCAAGTAAATGACTGACACCCAATGCATCAGTATAATACAGCATCGCAAACCCTAATAAGCCGTTAAATATCAATGAATTTGCGCACTGCCCACTCGAATATGCTACCATCTCCGTCGTAGAACATTCCCGTAGATTTGTTTTACTCACCACATTATCCTTCTTGCGTTTATTAATAGACCTATTAACAGGATTGCATCAACGGCAATTTTGAATTTATGTCGTTAAATACTGTACCTGACCACTTCTCTTACGGCAAACAATCATCTGTATTCGTTTAAATAGTTTCGCCAGCCACTAAATCAAGAGTGGCTGGCGAAAGCTGAAAAATTGTAATCTGATTTTCCAACCATCAATACGACGTAACATCCCGAATATTACTGCCGGCGTAGTTGTCGGTAAATGAATTACCGCTGTCAATGAGATTGCCGGTAAAGCCTTTCCTGAACAGGACACCATTGATCAGATAAGTCCCTGATGCCGGCCGCTGGTCAACAACTGTATTGCTGGTTACCGCAACATTCGTACAATTATCAAAGAACATTATCCCTCGCCAGCTGTTTGATGATTTTGGGCCGGAAGAAGGATAATAGTTGGTCATAGTGTTGCCGCTGATCGTTACAGAATCGCTCGAGCACACATAAATGGCATTACGCGGCCAGTTGGTAATCGTGTTATTCGTAATAGAAATCGAGCCTTGGATAATGCTGGTCGAAGGATCTTCAGTATTGCCCTTGAGTGCAGCTACAAAAATCTGACCTGAATAATACCAGGCAACATTACCTGCCGACAAACTACAATCTGTAATCGTATTGTTCTTAATAGCGATACCTTTACTTACAAGGCCCTCATCCCAATAAGAACCATTGGCAACCCGGATAGCATTGTCACTTAGCCCATTGAAGATATTATCAGTAATTACGCCATAGAAACCATTACCCAGAACGCCTCTGCCGCGAGAGTTTTTAAAAACACAGTCTTTGATCAAATAGTTGTTGCCGGTCCAATCGATACTAAACATCTTATCATTATCCCAGCCAACCGTAATTGTAGCTGCAGGTGTGCTGCTAAATTCAACATCTTCACAGAGATAGCCATTTATCGTTACAGGAGTATGACGTACCGTTACTGTTACCCCACTGGCATAACCCAATGTGCCTGTGCTGGGTGTAAAAAGAACTAAACGCTCGCCAATTGAATATGTTCGTCCGTAAGTATAAATCGAGAGCCGTGTGGACGAAGTTTGAGCCAGTATCCTTCCACCGGATCCGGCTACATTTACACCGTCATCGCCCTGTGCCTCAAAGGTACTACTAATAACATCAGGACCATTTTTGCAATCCACCGTATGGACACCATCAGCATTGGCGCTCTGGAGCCGATTTGTACCGGGTTTAATAATCACATTGCAGTTCCTGACAAAGAGTTTCTCAATATCTGTTGCCACAAAACCCATAAAAGGCGATGAGTATAGAAAAACATTATCCCACACAATATGAGAGTTGGGTTCATAACAAGTGCCACATGCCTGACCGCCAACTGCATGATATGTAAATTTCTGTCCATTGGCAACACCAGTGACACCGCTGACGGAAACCCTATAAACTCCTGTAGATAATTTTACAGGTGCTGCAGTAATACCTGTATAGCCGTCGCTGCCTGCCGTGATACGTCCGACAACTGACGCAGATGGATCTTTATATATCCCTAGACATTTTGACAGATCACTTGTAAATCTTGCTTCATCCAATTGTGGATACCCTGAATCCAGCGTCAATGTGAATGTATTACCGCTTAGATTACTGATCGTTCCCTGAGTAAATGGAAGAGGATTATAGTCAATCACGAAATTACGTGTATTTATATTCCGACAGCCATAGAGAAGGAACGTACCTGCCGCAGGATTACTATTGATTATGTTCGTCGGAGTATCATGGGAATAACCTTTAATATTGATATTATGTAAACCGGTTATACTCCAAACATTGCTGAGATTGTAAGTGCCATCATCGAAATAAATCTCTGCAGGCTGCATAACCTTGGCTTTATTTGCAATCGTATTCATCGCCGCTAAGTCGTCAGTGCCGTCATTGGCGACCGCACCCCAGTCACTTACATGAAGCTGCATAGGCAATTTGGCTGTTATCTTAGCTGTGGCCCAACTCGCCCAGTCATTAGTAACCGTCGCGCCGGGCGACACTGCCAACATGATCGTGATATTCTGGCCTTGATAGCCTGATAAATTGCCGGTAATCGTGGCAAGAGTACCATCATACGTCTTGGTCTTAGTACAAAGCAGTGTATATTGCGCATCTCTGATTACGTACACGTTGAACGTAACGCCATCCGTACCACTTGCGCCGGAGGCAAAACCCACCTTCGCCGTAAACTGAACATCCGCAACATTGTTTGGAACGATCACATTAGTAAATGTCGCATTTATAAAATGACTTGACGCGGCACCATAATCTGGGTGAGTAAATAAATATGTATATGACTGACTATCCTCAAGAAGACTGCTGGTATTTATATAGCAGTGACCGTTTGCGTTAGCATTTCCCCAGGGTATCGCACCTGCTCCTGTCGAATAGCTGGCCTTGCCGGCATTGGCTACAAAATCATAAACCGTCTCAGGCGTATAACCCACAATCTGGGCCTCCGTCCAGCATGCCCAATCGTTCGCTGTCGTAGTCAAGGCATACGCTACAAGATGAATCTCTATTGTTTGCCCCTTGTATGCGCTAAGATCAGCCGACATAAAATCTAATTTGCCATCATAAGTTGCTGTGGTATAATATATACTTGCGCCAACACCTCCACTGACAACATAAAGCTCCGCACCCACGCCATCTGTCCCTTGTGCACCATTTGCAAAACCTAATCTTGCAATGAATTTTACGGCATCATACGTGTTGGGGACAGTAACATTGTAAAAAATACCAGCCATATAATGATTACCCGTAGTTACATCACTGCGATAATCGGGATGAGTAAAAAGTGTTCTCGCATAAGTTGTACCATTTTCGAGCTGTACCGAGTCGGCATAGTAGGCCGCTCCGTCCTGAGTAACAGGGTTGCCCCATGTAACGACAGCTTTTGAGTTTTGCCAAGTTACACTAGGCGCATTAGCAATCAAATCGTAAATAGTCGTACCACACGTTACAATTTTGGCTTCTTTCCATGTGGCCCAGTCTGCATTAGGGTTGGCGTACGCATCAACTTGCAAAATAAAAGTTAACATCTGACCTTTGTACGCAGTAAGATCGGCGCTTAATGTATTAAGCAATCCATCGTATTTTACATCAACCGCCGCCAACTGATAATATTTATTATTTTTGTAAATACTTATGCTAAAAGTAGTACCATCCGTTCCCGAAGCACCGCTGGCAAAACCGACGGTGGCAGAAAACTTCACCATGCCGGGGTTGTCTGGAATCGTAATGTTGGTATAAGTACCTTTGACATAGTGGTTATTGGTCACATCGCCGCGATAATCAGGATGATTGAAAAGCATGTTCGTAAGATTTGTTCCATCTTCAAGCTGCGTAGAGGTGTAATAAGCAGCTCCATCTGAGGTCACGGAGTTGCCCCAGGTAATACTTGCCTTCGAATTCGCCCACGTTGCCGACGGAGCATTGGTCACAAAATCATATACAGTTGTTGCCAACAAAATATTCGGCATAATGGCAACCAGTAAAACTACCAGCAACAGATGCACGCTTGAATTAGTACTCATGACAACCATCCTTTCTATACAATATGGGTTTAAAATTAAAACCATAGGTGAAATCAATGAGGTGCAGAGCAATAAGTGGTACAAACAATATGTAGAATTATTTACGGCGAATAAATCTTAGATGCTTATCTTTTGGCGCGTACTCAATTCCGAATTCACAGGTACATATTATACAAATAATGCCATAGTATGTCTTCCAAAGCCATCTGATATGCGAATAGTAATTTTAAATGATTATTTAATAAACAACACCTCATTTTGTGCAATAATACTTTATTTTAGCGCACTCGAAATAAGTTTCAAAAGAACAAATCCTGAAATTATGTCAGGCTCTTACTTCGAATATGCACAACCATAGCACTGAACTCATTTAGCAATCTACATACCAACAGCGGCTCTGCGGCAGAGATTTGAGCCTCAACTCCGACGCCAAACGTCTCGCAGATAACCCATTCGTCATTTGGGAGTTGGATGTTGATTTTTTCATCAAAAGGCCGACCAAACGTATGTATCACAGCAAGCAGATCTTTTTTATTAGCATGAGCACGCAGTATGCATTGCCACCCCTTTGGATCATTGTAACTGGAAACAGCCGTACCAAATCGTCTTGACGAACCATCCGCAATAATATGATTTATTTTTTTGTAAAGGCGCAGAGCCTGGTTTAAAGTTTTCCACCCATAATTGCTCAAATCACATATATCGCCCGATAAACACATTCTTCCCAGAAAAGCTGATGAAAGCGTGTATGCAAGACGGCAATTGTTATCGCTTGCTCGCAAAACAGCCCAAACGAGACTTTGTTTGGGTTGTATGAGCCGATGCAAATTGGCTGCGATAATAGGCAAGCTTCTGGTTTCGTGTGCATCCGAAAACGAGCCGGCATTCGATAATGCCAGCATTGATGGTTCCAATCTGTGACCCCCAGATGCACAATTTTCAATGAAGATGTCCGGCACCTCTTTGCGGATTTGAGCAAAAAATTGCTTTACCGCCTCCAAATGCACTCTAAGCCCTTCGCCAAGGGACTCAGCACCGTCAACACCGATTCCTATTGTCTCGTTATAATCAATTTTGATGTAACCGATGCCGCAATCTTTGATCAGACCTATCACTTTTTTACTCAAGTAATCGATTGTAAACGGATCACGGAAATCCCAGAACCTTCGTTTGCCGGCTTCGAGCACCTTACCGTCTCGCTTAAGAAAATGGTCAGTGAGTCGATATGCGTCGGAGTCCGGCCCAAGCGTCTCGAATTCAAACCAGATGCCTGGAATTAGCCCACGTTTTCGTATTTCGGCGCAGGTCGCTTTTAGCCCTCGCGGATATAATTGCCCGTTAGCAACCCAATCACCATGACAACCGCTCCAGTCACTGGCATTCTTTTTGTACCACCCGGCATCTATAACCAGATATTTTATTTCTGTATCAGCAAGCCGATCAGCAATTTTCAACAAGTTCGCTTCATTTGGGTTGCCCCAGCTTGTGCACCATTCATTGAAAACCACCGGCAAATCAGTTTCTGCTTCGGATTGCGGAATATATCTATTCTGCACATCGGTCAGCCTTTGGCACAAATTTTCGATTCCATCGTGGCACGTCGCGATAATTGCCTTAGGCGTTACAAACCGCTGGCCAACTCCGATTTGCTTGAGCCAGTGACCAAATTCACGATCGCCGATTCCAGCGCTGACCGCAACAAAGTCATCCTTACGGTAAATCTCAAATTGCCATGAACCGGCATACGCCAACTGCATTCCCCACAGCACACCTTCTCTAATATCCTCAACAGCAACAAATGGGAAATAGCCTCGCACCGGCAACGACCCAACCTGCCCGAAACGCTCATTGGCAACACATCCGCAATGCCATGACCGTTCCAAGTGCAACTCTTCAATTTTTCGGCTTTCGAATCGCCCTTCGGCACTCCAATGACTTCTGAAACGATGTATAATCAGCCTGTCGCATGCGTCGGCATTATCAAACGGCGTAATACCGCCTATTGAGCAACTTGCCATCATTTCAAGCTGTACGGGTTTAGGTGAAGTATTAACAAATTCAACCCATACTTCCAAAGCTTTTTCGCCAAAATGGTGACTTAAGAAATGATCGCAGTACCAGCTATGTGGGCTCACCATGCGGGTTTGTATGACTTGAACCCCGTCGCGTTCACAAACCGACTGCGATTCATATCGTAACGAGGTCACAGTATCACTGTTGCGCAACGTAGCACCCTGAGACATTCCGTCGGGGTAAGCATCATCGATGCATTTCAATTGTACAAGCGAATCAATACGATATGCATATTGCGGCTGATGCGCGACCGGCAACATATCAATTTCATGAAGCCCAGCCAAATTGACCCTGTGTGGTTTGACTTTATCTCTGAAGGAAGCGGGCAGCAGATTTAGCCCGACATTGCCCTCTTTACTTACCACATATTGCACATAAGTATCACCAAGCACAAACTCAGCAAGTATATTCGCCTGACCAACTTTGTTCGATTCCATATGATTATTCTTACAAACTTGAATTCTATTCAAACTTTCAGACATATAATTTCTGGCCAGCGACAATTATGATCGCAGCCAAGCAAAACAACTTAATCATTATAGCCTGCGATGCATATTCTTCAATACATACACGCAAACTGATTTATTGTACATATACTTTCAGATTTACTGAGGGTTATATCGCGACAATCTTATTTGGTGGTACAAACTCCTGTACTTGCGAGGACTCATGCCTTTGATACATCTGAAATATCTCCCAAAATTGCCTTCTCCGCAATAACCGAATGTCCTGGCAATATCTAGAATTGATGCACCAGTATCGATTAACATGCTGGCAATATATTCAACACGTACATTGCGTATTTCAGTATAAATACCATGTCCTACTACTTTCTGAAACCGTTCATAGAGTGCACGTCGTGACAATGTCGTAGCATTGACAACATCTTGAACCTGGATAAGTTCGCAAACATGTGCCCGAATATATTTCAAAGCGTTGGCAACGTCTTTATCATAAATTGCATTCACTTCAGCGGATCGGCGTATCCTTAGTGCCATCGGCCCCATATCGGTAACATTCTGACCAGACCCATTTGCCTTCATGATCATGCTTTGCAACAGCTCTGCGCCATGGTAACCAACTTGCTGAAAATCAAGTTCTACACTTGACAACTGCGGATTGCAAAGCTTTGCAAGCATTTCATCATTCCCTACGCCCAACACCGCTATCTCTTCAGGCACATGCAGTTTTTGAAGTCGGCACGCATCCAGCACATAGCTAGCACAGATATCACTGCATGTCATCAGTCCTATTGGTTTGGGAAGGTCCATTAACCATGTAATCAGGCCATTTTGCCGATTCTTTTCGAAGTTTTCTACTTTCTGCTGAGAACGCCGATGATAGTAAGTATGCATGTTGTAATGTGAGGCTTCGATCCGTTTGCGGAAAGCTTCTTCACGCTCGTGAGACCAATAGTAATCTTCAAAACCGCAGAACGCAAAACTCTTATAACCTTTTTTGAGGAAAAATTCCGCACCCATTTCTCCTATGAGGTCGTTGCGAACATCAACATATTT
>MHYA01000037.1:11021-23833 GCA_001825675.1 Planctomycetes bacterium GWF2_42_9
GCGAATTCATCCAGCCCACATTGCTCATTGCTAACAATAACCCCATCAGGTGCCCAACTCCGGGCAGCTTCAATGCTTATCCTCGTCATATCCGATTGTGCTATTTTATTGTAAGCCCAGGGACCATAAAGTGAAGCATACTTTTGAATTCCAAGAAGAATAAACCTGTCACTAGCAGAAGCATTGTCCAACACTAATAACACTTTAGGCAAAGTCATAGATGGCTCGCTTTTAAATCAGATAGAATTACTGCTCAGCAAATCGTCTCTTGCATACAGATATTACATGCCGAGGATCAAGTTCAAACCAGCCTTGTTGCGGAGATTGCGCCACATATTCACGATATACTTGACACGGGCATGAACTATCGCCGCCTTCAACTCATTAGTACCGACATCAATTGGCAGAATACGACATAGTGTCAGTTCGCCTAATTCCCTCAATAATCATAGTAGATGATTTGAGGTACATACAAAATGGTATTACTTGCAAAAAATATGGATTTTTTTGCACATTATGCCATAATTGATCAGCGACAATCATTCTTAACGGGCCAGTTTGCATTATTGAAATATTATATAATCCGACCCTCAATAGTAATCAGTTTGGGCTCTTATTTCTCATACATGTTCTATTAATCTAATTCAAACTGAGCGTAATATCTAATACCTTGCCTGCATCAATTGTTACCGGTTCTTTAAATTTCAGGACTACTTTATCCTTGTCTTGAACCAGCTTCGCGGAAACAGACAGCCCTGAAATAGTAATATTGGATGCATCTGCTTTACGTCCTAGGGCAAGAGCTAAACGAATTTCGGCAACATCCAGTTTTCCGTAAGCGATTTTTATAGTATTTTTCTGAGACGCGTTGCTTCGCTTTTGCTCAAACGATCCCCACCCTTGCGCGCCGGTGAAGAATGAAGCATGATTTTCCGGCTGCCATTTCGGGTCGAAGCCGATTATCTTCTCAGGCCCGTCATAATAATATCCCTGACAAGCCAGCATTACTGACCAAACGCTCATCGCCCTTCCGTAGAATTTGCCGCATTCGTCATCGCCAAAAGGATTGCCCGAATAGCCCCAGCTTGCAACATCCATCGCGGTAAGGTCAGTCCTGAGTCTGCCGTCATACCTGTCATAAATCGCTTTGGTTACCATCAATCCTTCTTTGAGCATCCCGAATTGGATCATCGTCGCAGCGGCAGAATATTCAAATCCTGTCATCACTTCATCACCGTATGGAGTTGGTTCTGCGGGACGATCCCATTTATTCGGCCAGCACATCATCTGCATACCTGCATCTTGATCAGCTACAAATTTTCGCGGCTTTTGTTCTACTCCCACAAAATTACATCTGAAATTGTATCGGAGCAGCGAATTCATCGCTGAATGAATTCTTTCTACCGGGTAATGTCCCTCAAGGCCAAGCTGATTCGCCCACCATTCACCAAGCACCTGATCTATACTGCAACCTGTAATGATATTATGGCTTGGCAGATTGGCATCCGGAATTTGAATATAAAATTGGCCGTTCCATAATCTATCATTCTGTTTTTGTGCTCCGGATACTCGAATGGCCCTGTAATGTTGGCACAGAGCTTGATCGTGCTGCAACTCTGACATCTTTTCAGATGCTTCCAATGCCGACAAATACAATGAACCCAGCCATGGCGAATTCCCGGACATCTCCGTATCCAATGTATTATGCTGCAAACCAGATAATACACCGTCCTCATCAGAATCCCACCGCTTTATAACGTACTCCATCGTTTTGCGTACATGAGGCCAGTTTGCAGTGATCCAATCAGCGGAACTACTCTTTAGATATTCGCGGTATGAGCATAGTATCTCACCGCACATGCCGTCAGTTGCTTCCTGTCCATAACGGAATCTATTACTCAAAAAACCATCCTCGCGTTGATCAGAGAAAGCCTGTTCACGCATTTTTTTCGCCAGAGAAGGAAATAAATGGGCATGCGCCTGGGCATAATGATACACATGACTGCAATTACCCTGGCAGCAGCCTGCCGTTGTGCCACACCCTTCGAAGCACCCCAAATAACCATCCTGTGACCAGAAAAAGGTCTTGCTGCTCAAGATAGCAACCTGGGAACTTACGCGATCCAACAACCAATAAGGCAAATTCGAATTATAGAAAGTATCATGATATAAATGTGTTTTATCTGACAACTCCTTTAAGCTGTCTTTGACATATTTGGCCACGTCAATAGAATCCGTCCACCAATTGTTATACATATTACCTTTAAATGCCCATTTGCCGTCATTCATACCGTTAAGCGCATTCGGGAAATGCCACGTCAAAACAAATGTTACTGTTTTACTTTCTGACGGCTGAAGTACAAACGGTACAGCAAGAGCTCCGTTGTAAGTCTTACCAGGTTCTGATGGGCCAACGGCATCGGGACCAGCCAACTGGCTGCTATTTAGCCAATTATTGTACAACTCTTCAATGTCAACCCATGAAGCAATGCCCTGGCCATCACCAGACACAGCCATGAGAGTCATACTGCCAAGCCCGCCGTCATAATGCAATTTGTCTATACCGGTTTCAGCACAGACTTTTTGGGCCTGGGCTTTATCGTCATCATATTTTTTTCTGTCTATAGTCATAGACAGGATGCTGTTGTCTTTATCCTTGATCACTTTATTTCTGTTTTGACCCAGCAATTTGACTTGAGACTTTATGGTTTTTGCAGGTTCGTCAGAAAAAACAATATTATCTATATCTATGTGCCCCCATCCACCCTTCTCTTCGTCTACAATCTCAATGTAGGCCGTTTTACCTTTAAACTGGCTCACATCCCATGAACGCCACTTCAATATATCGTTAGAACTCCCTGTTGCCGTTGCGACTTTTTGATTATCTACCCATAGATTAATGCAAGTGGTATCCTTATGTTCTCCGCCGGCGATCAGAAAATGAATAATATTCTTCGTTATTGTAAATGTTGGAGATTTCAGTCTGCCTGTTGCTGCATCTCTTGTTTCGTTATAAGTATTAACCAGTCCCTTGCCTTTAAAACCGGCAAGTTGTTGTTCATCTTGAAATTTTCCATGTGCAGGTTCCTTGCCAAAGGCATCGCCGCTAATCGTCCACTGGCCATAATCAGGCCCTTCAAAATCTTCAAAAATAATTCCATCAGACGGCCCCGGCCAGACAACATTGTCGCAGCCCATGAAACCAACAGCATTTTTCTGCGATGCTAACAGGCTTACCTCTACTGCGGCATCGGTCGGATTTGAAACAGTAATATTGAAAATTGCGCACGGTATCGCGGAATTCTTTGCATCAAACGGTATCAGTGGACTAAATGCCTCCATGCTAACTTTAACCGGCAGTTCGGCATCGATAAAGTTGTAGAGACCAAGAGGATATTCTCCGCGGAACGTCAGGCTGGCCATTTTTTGGAACGGTCCAACACTAGTGGTCTGCAGGGCTCTAACAACTGTACCGCCGTCACGATGGTAACGAACGGCAAAAAAACTATCTAAAACTTCCGGGTTGCAGGTGTTATTAAAAATCTGCCAAATAGCTCGCTCTCCCTGGCCATTCATCTGAATACAGCCGGCGCCAATACCTCCTACAGGCATACTTATGGCATCAAGATATTTGCCGGTGTATATTTTAGCAGCACCTTCTGCGATAAGAGCCGGATCATTCAACCGTTCAACAATACATGAGGGTAATGACGGCATCGCTTTTTGCTCTTGCGCAAACGCAACTGACGACATTATTACCGCTAAATTTACTATTCCGATTGTGATACTTCGATACACGATAGCTCCTTTCACATTAAGCTAAAACTTCATCACATATTTAAACTGCTATACAAAGATAACTTTCATATACAAGCTCATTTCATTTTATATTTTCGGTGATCCACGGCCAATCGTCGGTCTTAAACGGAGATGCGGGTAATCCGAAGCCATTGTACAGATTGGCAGATTCAGGATTGTCTTGCCATGCGTAGCGGACTGCGACAGGTCTGGAGACATCTGGATTTTCAACTATGACGACGGCGATCTTCGCAGCATCATTCACCTCAATCACACTCTTGTCAGATCGCATAAAGCACGTTTCTTGTATCGAAGCGCGTGCGGCAACGAACTTGCGGTCAGCACCTGCGATAGTAAATCCTTTAAGAGGGCCTCCCTTAGCAATAAGACCGCTATCGACATGATCGAATGTAATAACGATTTGGTTCTTCTCAATTTTCATGCTCTTATACATGGGACCGGAATACTCAGTTTTTCGGCCATAACACTTGTTTAATGCGATTAAGGCGAGACGGCGGCCCACTTCTTGTTTATTTGCGGGATGAATATTGTTTGCATCACCAATGTCGATAGTGACGGCCATACCGCTGTTAGGCACGCTCAGAGTCTTAGATTGTGCATCGCGAAGTTCGGCCCATGCCTCAGGATCGCACCAGACAGATGGAACTTTATAGTTTGCTAATTGGACGAACAGGAAAGGAAAATCGCCCTGCTGCCAATGTTGGCGCCAATCGGCAATGAGCGAAGGGAAAAGCTTTTGGTATTGTTTGGCGCGATCGGCATTAGATTCACCCTGATACCATATTGTACCTTTTATAGAATACTTAATTATGGGCGATATCATGGAATTATACAGCAATGATGACCCATTAGGCGGAATTAGAGGATCGAACGGCGTGGGCTGCTTTGCCGGTTTACCTGTCTTTTTCGCATCATCGGCGGCCTCTTTTTGCCATTGTGCCATAGCTATAGTATAATCAGCTTTGCCAGTGGGATATTTCTTTAACATTTCTTCACATCGCTGGATGATCGGGGCAAATTCAGGCTTGGCTTTGAGTGCCGACTTCGACATCCATGCTTCGGCGGAAGTAGCACCCCATGAGCTATTGATAAGCCCGACAGGCTGATTAAGTTTATTATGCAAAGCTTTGCCAAAATAGTAAGCGGCTGCCGAATAACCTGCCACCGTCTGCGGCGAACATATCACCCACTGTCCGTTGCAGTCCTCGACAGGATTGATAGCGCCACCATCTTTTAAAACTGTAAAGAGGCGAATACGCGGATAGGTGGCGTTGCGTATCTCGGAGTTTGCATCCAGGACTGTTATTACCGGTACGTCCATATTTGATTGCCCCGACGCAAGCCAGACCTGGCCGACAATAATATTTCGTATCGTGATAGTATTTTTGCCGGCGACTGACATTTCAAACGGGATTTCAGAAGATTTCATTGCTTCCAGCGTAACCATCCATTTGCCGCCGGCGTCTGAAGTTGCTCTATACTCATGTTCGTTGATAGTTACAGTTACGTTTTCATCCGGATCACCCCAGCCCCAAATACGATCATTAGCATCGGCTTGGAGGACCATGTTATCAGATATGATGGCAGGCAGTTTTATATTTGCAAAAGCGGCCGCAGAACATAAAACTATTACAATGCATCCTTGCGAAACCCGTCCCATTTTTTTACCTCTTAAAATTATTTTCTGTTATCAATTACCTGAACCGCACCAGTGTGCAATTGAGCCTTAAGCCTCGTGATCGCAACGCCATTTACATCAGCAGCCGTATCGGCAAGTATCTCCACCGCCGCAATACAATCAGGCCGCGGATCAACAACGCTGAGACCGTCTATCTTCACGCCTTCGCAATTCGCTATTCGCACAGCCGCTCGCTTTTCATAAATACGGCTATCTTCTGATGCTGTTATTTCGTTGTTCAAGATCGTAACATTCCTGGCACCGCCGACAAATATAGCAGCACCAATAGGATCAATGACTTTGTTTCCTTCAATGACAATGTTCCTGATATCACGACCTTTGCCAAGATTCCAACCAGTGCGCGTATTGATAACCTGAATTGCGCCACTGTCAACTCGATGCCCATAACCAAAATCATCGCCCACGCGAACTATAGTATTATTTTTTATAACAATATTGCCGGGAATTGGTCCTTCCGGCCAATCAGGATCATTGGCCAAAACGATTCCCAGTCCCCGAACGTCCTTTATGTAATTATTTTCTATAATCCCATTACCTCCGCGAAGAAGCATCCCATGCCGACGCTGTCCAATCATTCGATTATTTCGAATCACATATCCTTGACCGCTAGCGGAAAGATTGAAAGCCGTATCGGCTTCAAAATGGTTTGCGCCGGTAAGAATACCTTCAATTGATTTGTCCAATTGAACTCTATACCGCTGGCCAGGCAATTCATCCAGGGCTTTAATGATCCGCTCGCCAAGCACTCTGCCTTCACGCGGATTATATATCTGAAGCCGATCACCAGACTTAAGGCGGCAATCTTGTGAGAGAATAAGTTCGGAAGTGTTTGGAGATTCGAGAATGCGGCTCACAGTGCAATAGATGTTCAATGTATCGTCAGCAATATATTCGAACAAACAATCTTCGATCAACGGGCCAACACGATTTTGCTGACAATGAACCCCATCAGCATCTGTACTCAATAATCGGTTTGTATTCGGCCGTCGTTTAACTTCTAATCGCCTGAAGACAAGTTCATTACAAGATACAGCTATCACTGCCCCTGAATTACTGGCATATATTTTGACATCTTCCAGACCACAACGTTCACAATCCCCAAAATAGATGCCAGCTCCACCGCCCGCCAAACGGGCGAGTAGAACAAAACGATCACCCTTCGCAATATAAGCGACTTTGGATTTCTGGTCTGGCCTGCTATTTAGCCTGTAAACCCGGCCTGATATCTTCTGCCACGACTTGAAAAATATGTGATCCGGCGCATTTGCCTTGATTACAGGCATGTTTCCATCAAAGAGCATCCCAAAAGCAACGTTTTTTTCTGAAGCCGCCGCAAACCAAGGTTTGTCTAATTCAGGGAAACCCTCTTCGATATCCAGATCAAAATATTCATCCTCAGCATTAACATCTATAATCCTTCCTTGAGTATACGGCAACGGATCATAATCTATCACTAACGATTTAATTATTGTATTTTTCGAATAATCCAGGTTTATTGCCTGACATCTTGGATTAGTTATTATCAGTTCTGTATTTTCACCCTGCCCCTGAATGATCAGACCATTGGCATGTCCGATTTTCAGACACGGCTGTAAATCCACAGCGGATAATCTATATTTGCCTTTTTGCAGCTGTACTGTTGAACCGGGGCCAGCTTTTATAGCTGCATCAATGGCTGTTTGAATAGCTTTTGTAGAATCAACCTCGTTTCCATTGATTTTTTCATTCGCCTTTACATTAAAAATCTGCTTATCACCGGCAAATCCTATAACGGGTGATATGCAAAAAAATAGTCCGATCTGTAACAAGAATAGAGTTCTGATAATCATCTCAACCTCGAACAATTAAATATATTAAAAATCGAACGCCGTTTTATGTAATCGCGCTTTTTACCATATGCCTATATGCTGCTTTTTAATCCTTTGGCGGATCATAAGAACTATACAACATTACCGGCACTAGAATTACAGTGTTTCGACCTTCCATTGTTAATTCCAGAACAAATCTATTCATTATCTTATCATTGTTGGATGTATTGAGAACGAATTCCAAGCTTTGAGGTTTTTGTACTGCAGGTACTCCAAGGAAAATTCTCCCCCTGGAAGAAGGCAGAACTTCCCATCCATTTGGCATATACCACTGAAAATTGATGTTCTCTTGAACCTTGTAGAGGTTTTTTACAGTGACTTGAATTTTTTTCTTTCCATCAACCAGCACAGGAGAATCGCCATAGTTGACATGCACTTCAAAGAAACCAGACCTAAAAACCGGGCCTGTAGTATAATTCTTGAGAACTGGTTCGAAATCTTTTCCAGAAAGTTTATCCAATGTCATACCCTTCAAATCAGTCGGATCAGCCAAACTAATTTTTATCCCTCGAACGCTTGCGTTGGTAACTTTCATGCCAATACTCTCGGTACGCCGCGTCAAATCATCAACAGTTTGCGGCAGTTGATTGCCATACCAACCTAATTCACCAAGGTTTAGGCACGCGGTTTTGATGCTCCTGCCGATAGGTCCAGACCAATTTTCAGGTATGGATTGTGCTCCATTTAAAATGCCATATATCGCGCCGACAGTTGCGGCCGTGCAATCAGTATCTTCGCCACAATTTACCGCTGTGCATACAGATTTGCCAAAGTCACCTTCGCCATACAGCAATCCAATTATCACAATCGCGATGTTTGATGGAGCATCCCAGCCAAGCGGGCCATCAGCAAAGCCGCGAGCTTTATCCTCAAGACAAATCGCGTCGGGTATAAACGACACCGCCATGCCACGATATAATGTGAGAATTTCGTTACGCGCTTCCTTCCAGCTTTTCCTGGATTTATAGCATTCAATTACATGCCGCACTGCCTTGGCAACGCCGCTATCTGACGGGATATAAGATAATCCAATATTGATTATGGAGGGAATATCTCGTACGACAAATGCTGCACTTTCTAATGCGGCACAAAATACTTCGGCATACGTTCCCTCACCACAGCCGTGATCAATTATAGCATCCTGCAATGCATAATGAGCAGCAACTGCTGGGCAACCTGGTGCTACACATGCCCAGATTTCAGAGCGTATAAACGCACCACAACTGTCTTTAAATACGTTGTTTACAGATCCTGACAGGGGCGGCATCAGCCCAGCCCGCAAATTGACCTTCGCGGTACCATATTCACCCCAGTGCGGCGTAACATATAAACGCCAGTACTCGCTAAGCATGTGCGCATCCAACTCAATGCCTTGCTCTTCAAGCGCTATAAGCCAAAGCAGTTGTATGTCAAGATCATCGTTGGGCAATGCTTGGCCGCCAAGGTCCTGAGTATAGAACTTTACGTCGTTGATTTGACGACGCCACTCAAACGGGGCACCAAGAGTTCCGCCGATATTTTTTCCTATCCAGCACCCAAGAACTCGATCTCTGTAATCATTAACATTTAATATCATGGGAATTACCTCTAATTATTTTCTGTTATCAAGAACTCGAACCGCACCATCGTGCAATTTGGTCTGAAGCCTTGTGATTGCAATACCATTTACATCGGCAGCCATATCAGCAAGTATCTCCACCGCAGCAATGCAATTAGGTCGCGGATCAACAACCTTGAGACCGTCTATCTTCACTCCTTCGCAATTCGCTAATCGCACAGCCCCGCTCGTTTCATAAAGCGGAGCTCCTTCAGATGCCTTTATTTCATTGTTCAAGATCTTAATGTTCTTGGCACCGCCAACAAATATCGCAGTTGTAACAGGATCAACGATTTTGTTTCCTTCAATGACGATGTTCCTGATATCACGGCCTTTACCGACATCGTAATTAGTACATGTATTAAGCACCTGGATTGCCCCGCTATCGGACCGGTGGCCGTAGCCAAGAGTATCTCCAACACGAATTAATGTATTTTTTCTGATAACAATATCCCTGGGAATAGGGCCTTCTGGCCAGCAAGGGTCATTAGCCAGGACAATACCCAAACCTCGAACTCCGCTAATAAAATTGTTTTCGATAATGCCTTTGCCACCGCGAACCATAATCCCATGTCGGCGCTGGCCTATCATGCGATTATTTCGGATCACATACCCCTCACCACTTGCGGAAAGATTAAAAGCAGTGTCCGCCTGAAGATGGTCAGCACCGGCACATATTCCTTCCACAGGTCCGTCGAGCTGTACTTGATACCGTTGGCCGGCCATTTCCGTTATGTTTTTCACCATCCGCTCGGCAATCACTTTGCCTTGACGCGAATTATATATCTGCAATCGATCACCCTGTTTTATTATGCAATGCTCGGAAAGAATCAGTTCATCGCTTTTTGAAACTTCAAGAATACGACTTACAGAGCAATAAATATTCAGGGAATCGTCGCCTATATTCTCAAACAAACACTCTTCTACCAACGGACCGAAACGGTTTTGGCTACAGTGAAGCCCATCAGCATCCGAGCTTAACAGCCGTTTTGTGCATGGCCGCAGTCGCACTTCATACTTTTTGAATATAAGCCCATCACTAGCTTGCGTTATTACAGCACCGGAGTTGCTGGCATATATAGTAACATTTTCAAAACCGCTACTTCGGCAATTCCCGAAAAATACGCCCGCTGCCCTGCCGCAAAGGCGTGCAAGATGGACAAAACGATCACCTTTTGAAATATAACAAACTTTCGATGCATAACTTGCCGCGATCTTGAGCCGATAAATTCGATGGCTAATTTTCTCCCAGGATTCAATAAATATGTGGTCCGGAACATTTGGCTTTAAAACTGGTTTAACAGCATCAAATATCATGCCGTATTTTACGTCAGCAGCCACAAACCAAGCCTCTTCCAATTCAGGAAAACCTTCGTCGATATTCAGATCAAAACAACCAGCCGTATTGTTTACATCGGTAATTCTTCCTTGGGTGAACGGCAAAGGATCATAATCAATTGCCAAAGACTTAATAAAGACGTTGCGCGAATTCATCAAGAAAATGGCCGAAGCGCGTGGATTTGCTATGATTAATTCCGTATCTTTGCCTTGTCCCTGGATTATCAGGTCATTTGCACGATCAATTTGCAGACATGGCTGCAAATCCTCAGCGTATAATCGATATTTGCCTTTTTGCAGTTGTACTATCGAACCTGGACCAGCTTTGATCGCTTCGTCAATAGCAATTTGAATTGCTTTGGCGGAATCAAATAAACCATCATCAGTTTTTGCATGCACATCTACATGAAAAATCTGGCTGCCACCGGCAAATCCAACGGATGAAATCGCCAGAAACACCACTCCAATCCGCAACAATATGTCCCTGGTCGTCATCCGATATCTTGTAATATAATCAAAATACAATTGCATATGAAAGGTATCCACAATGCTTTACCATTTCTCGACTCGTGCTATAATATCTTTCTGCTCATTTTCGTCATCGGCAGCAATGCAAAGAAACAAACCTTTAGGATCCATCTGTTCGGTAAATTGTTCAAGCTCTTCTTTCGCCAAGCACACAACAACTGACTTTTTTGCCGCTTGAATGCGCTTTACCAGCCCAACCCATTGCATAATGGGCTGACCATCTCCAGGCGGCTGAACCCATTGTATTGCATTTAACTCCGGTACGCTTAATATACTCTCAAGGTGGTTGGCCACACCAGGACCATCCAGATGAAAGATGTTATGCGTCATTTGTTGCACTTCTTGCCGTAAGATCGGCAAACCAAATTCAGCATATTGATCTTTTGAGATCAAAGCACCAAAATCGCAACTGGGAATGTGCATCTTGCCTGACGAAGGAATTTCAAGCCACGATACAGACAACTGGTTATGGGCTTTTAGTTCTGCATCAAAACGGTCGTAGACCATCTGAAAATCACGAGTGGCACTACAGGCGAGTTGTCTGATTAATGCGGGATCATCGTACAAATCCATGCACATTCTTTCAGAACCTCGCCAGGCGGCAACACAATCTAACCCCGGATGAAGATCTGTGTAACCCACCATAAACCTGCCTGAGCACTGTTCTATGGCGCAGCGAGTCAATTCTTCAATTTTCTTGAGACACTCATTTTCGCAGTCGAGTTTCAGTTTATTCATATCATCCCAGGAATCAACGCACGGCTCACTCCAACTCGTAGTTTCATTAAATTCCAAGGAGCACCCGTAAAAGGCCGCATAAACCGACGGACCTAAATTCGGCCAGAAAACCGGAAAAGTTTCTGCAAGGAATCGCCTGTTCTCGATAGAGCGGATGAAGTGATCCACCACCATTTCGCAATCAAACCAAAATTCTTTCCAATCAGGATTCGTCAAATCCTGGGAACGAGAATACAAAAAAGCATTATGTGAATTAAATCGTACAGGCGGCCGATCAAGCATTTCGTTCTCATACCACGCATAAATTCTTGACATTGCGTGATCAAAATTGTCTTTACCTTTCAACTCCATGCTCAGTCTACTCCCGTCATCCTTGAACCAGGTCTTGCATGTCAATATTGTCTGCTTTCCTCTGTTTCAACTTTTGCTGTACATCCAGAACCACCTGCTTTGTCAAAGGGAATTTCCATATCAGCAAAAACGCCACAATCAAAAAGAACACCGGCACAATAGCAAAGATGACCTTTAGAAAAAAGATCGTTTCGTTGGTCTGCGTCATAGCTTTAGGAATAAATTTTGACCAGGTCAAAACAAATCCGCCAACCGCCATCACTGCCGCCAAGCCACATTTGATCAGCCATGCAAATACAGCTCCGTACATGCCTTCGCGCCTCAACCCTGTCTTGAGTTCATCCAGATCGCATATATCTGCCACCGACGAACCCGCGAGCATCCACACACAACTCATACCTGGCGAGGCCAGAAAACAAAAAACCAGCTGCAATAGAGGGTATCGCGGAGTAAAGCATACCCATGACAATAGACATGCTAGGCTAACAAAAGCACATCCAACCATTAAGGTGTTTCGTTTTCCCCATCTCGTCCCAAGCCACGCCACAAGCGGTGCCGTAATAATGCCCATAATCCCGTACGTCGTATGTGAATAGGCAACATACCGCGAGGCCAACTCATCATTTCCAGGACAGACTATTGCAACATTCATATATAATAAAAGCGGAAAAGCCAGGTAAAAGCCTATTATCATCGCAAAAATAGCTGCGCTAAGAATGAGAAATGATCGGTTCTGAAGAGTATATTTAAATGCCTTAACAAATGAGATTTTTTTCTGCTCTATGGTTTTACTTTCCTTGCAGAATATCGCAGGAACAACACCAAAAGCAATTATCATTCCCCCATAGAGCAAGCCCACTATCTTGGCCCCGTC
>MHYA01000037.1:23890-27795 GCA_001825675.1 Planctomycetes bacterium GWF2_42_9
GAACACCGCCAGATTCCCGAAAAAGACCTTATACGCCATCACTCGCGTGCGTTCATCATAATCGCTTGAAAGTTCAAAACCCAGCGCGCCGAAAGGAACCACGAAAATGGCGTATGTCGTAAAAAAAAGAATGCTCACGATCATGAAATAAATGAAATATCCAGTTGCTCCCATTCCCCCCGGCGGCATCCACAGCAACACGCAAAATACCCCAGTTAAAATTGCACCGATGAGAATATAAGGCTTTCTCCGACCCCACCTACTACGAGTGTTGTCAGAAATATTGCCCACCACCGGATCCGTAAAGGCATCCCAAAAACGAGGAATTGAAACCGCAATTCCAATCATCCATGCGTCAACGCCAAGCCCAAGGTTGTAAATACCGTAACCCAGGCACATGATGATATTCGACATGATCACTTCACCAAGTGATCCTATCCCAAAACTCACTTTCTGGGAAAGCGAAACCCCGCCGGCCTGCTTATTTTTAACTTTCAAAATTGATTTCAACATACAGCCATATTTTCAATTGTGAGTTGAAATGCCTCTATAAAATCTTCAACAAGCCTGGCCACCGACGGCACCTTAACTTCGTTACGCCGGTACAATTCTACTAAATACGACAGCGATGGGCTATGGTTTTGAGTATGATTCACGGCGGCCTGACCGAGCCAGCCTTCAGCCATAAGTTTCTCAATGGTAGCCTTTGGCAAAATGTTGCCTATATTGCATATCGTACTTTGTGCCATTAATTGCGATGTTGCCGTTTCCAGCACTGTCCAAATATTAACTTTCGCGATTCCGTCATGTCGAAGCAATTGTAAGTCGCCTTTCGACAGCGAACTGGTCCCATGCAGAACTAATTTCTGCCCTGTAAGTCTATAGATATCTTTAGCTATGTCGCTACGATACCGTAATTGCGCCGCTGTAGCACGATGTTCTGTGCCTAGATTTACCACTGCAAGGTCCACGCCGGTCTCATCCAGGAATCTCTTCGCATCATCGGGATTGGTAAGTTTCATTCCACCATCGCCTGATTCCGTTATCTCGTCCACACAGCCTTCAATAACGAACTGATCCCGGTATTGCCGAACAAACTCTGTCGTCATCTGCCTGTTTTTATCCAGGGGCATTGCCGAACAATCATACATCACGCAGCCCCAAAAACCTTTTCCCTTTTCAAAAAGCCATTGATCAAGCCCAGGCTGACCGTGATCCAGGCTCGGTATCACTTTGACCTTCGCAAAGGCTCCGTCGCTCCTCGCAAGTCGCTCCAAATCGCTCCTGAACGCATAAAAACCCTCTTCCGTACTGTCCAGTGATGTGTAATTCTTCAGTTGCTGCCTGCCATGATAGTTACCTGTAGCTGCAATATACACAACTATTTCATCAAGCATCAATCGTTTGACTGCATTCTGAGCGCCAAAAAGAATACCCTCCATTGTAAAAGTATTCTCGGCACAAAAACACGGCACCGCTATTTGCTTCTGTGCATATTTTCCCAATAATAACCGAATTTCCTCGGGCCGGCTTAATAACATTATTGCATCCTCACTTCAAATAACTCAGGATTTGATAGCTGTCTGCGGCAGCGTTACGTTGTAGCCAAGGTAATCATGGAGCGATTCATAAAGCGGCTCAATAACCCGCTCGCCAGGCGTTACGCTCACATGGTGCCGATGCCCATTCTTGCCGATGAACCGCAACACATCTTCAAGCCTGCTGATTTCAGCTACTCCTGCGCATCCAAAGAATTCACTCGGTATCGGATCTTCCGTAAATTTGCCGTTGCCTAAGTAGAATTCAAGTTTGCCGTTGCGTGTCGTCATACTGGCAAAACCAAACGGAAATGCCGCAATTCTCCCCTCGTTGCAACCGAACGAGCAATTAGGCCCAACCTGCGGGTCGTGCTGCAGCATCGAATGATCTACCACCTTGCCCATGCCGCGCATCAGGCTCTGAGCTGTCGAGCCACAGTGAAACAGTATACATTTATCAGAATCATCACCATAATTATTATTCCAGTCCAGACATGCTGTCGGCCGGCCGCTTGCGCGGTAAAGGGCATATTGCGCAACCGCATTGGCAACATCAACCTCGCACGCCACAGGCATAAGCCGGTCATTCATTTCGGAAAGCAGTACGCATGCTGAAATGTTCAACTGCCTTTGCAATTCGATCCAGCACCGAAATCCCATAGCATCGAGATTCCATTCTTCAAATAGCGTATCCAGCACTGTTCCCAGCCGCACCAGTTTATCAAACGATTCCGTCGGAACACCATCCCATGTTGTATAGTTCTTCAGGGCTTTTGATTTGTCTTTGTATGCTTTGCAGGATACATCGATGGTTTTCATGCGTGCAAAAACTTCCGTCAGATCGATCACTTCCATAGTGATGCCGTTCTGCTGTAATGACAGTTCATCAACACGAACAGTTTTAAATGCAGTCGTTCGCGATCCCACCGCGCCTACTACCATATTCTTAAATCCACCCGTAACCCTGCAAACCCGGTCAAAATGCTCGACATTTTCAGAAAACGCTTTTGATTGCGGATTTACAACGTGTGGCTTCAATGCCGTGAATTTGATGCCGTACTGATAGAATACATCCATCACTGAAAACTTTCCGCAGAACGAATCACGCCGAAACTCCGGCGACATCTTTGCCATTTCATCAGGATAAGCTTGAATCAATATGGGCACACCCGCTTCGCGCAAAGACTCGACCGCCGAGCTTTCATCTCCGAAGTTTGGAAGCGATAGTATTACGCCGTCATATTTTCCCGAATTCTCTTTTAGAAAGTTAGCGTACTTGCGGGCATCCTCTTTATTGGAAACCGCGCCATACCGAGTGGCTCCGGCATCCATGATCAGTGTCTCATGCCCAAGTTTGTTGAGCACGCCTTGAATTTCCTTTCGTGCCTGCTCGATCAGTTTGGGCGGGAAAAACCCGCGATTACCAAAAAACAACGCAAATCTTGATTTACTGCACGACCTCATATCATTCCTTTTAATCTCTAAACGACTTGAGTTTCTAAACTATCTGTAAACCTATGAAACTAATTTTCTGCCAATTGGCTTTAACATCTTGTACAACCCCTGGTAAACCGCATACCTGTCCCGGTACACTTTCGCTCGTTTTTCATCAGGAACATACCTCCTGCCGACCTTTACCCAGCTATCACTGCATTCACGAAGCGAACCGATCAGCCCCATGGCTTTTGCCGCAAGCATCGCTGCCCCAAGACACCCCGCTTCCGACATTTCAACCGACACGATCGGTATCTCCAATATATCAGCTTTGATCTGCATCCATGCCGAACTTTTTGTGCCCCCGCCAAATGCCCGAAGATGTTCTACTTCAATGCCTGCTTTACGCAGCAGTTCCAAATTGAGCTTCATCTCATAAGTGATGCCTTCCAGCAGGCCTTTGATGAGTTCGCCCTTGCTTGTTGAAAGTTGCAGACCGAGTATTGCGCCTGTAGGCGATGGATCAAAATGCGGAGTGCCTGTCGAAGTAAAGTGCGGCAGCACCACGAGTCCGCTGGGTTTCTGGGGCATATCTTTGAGGAGCAGATCATATACATCCTGTCCGGTTGCGGCTGACTGCTCGATTTCATATTTGCCAAATGTATCGCGGAACCAACGCAATCCGCTTCCGCCAGTCGTGGCAAATGCTACTGTAGTAAACAGCCCCGCAACCGTGTGCGGATACGTTGCAAGATTTGAAAGCCGCATCGCTTCATCCAGCACGCATGAGCCAAATGCCGGTGTAATGCACTCCACCGTACCGATACTGTAGGCCGCCGTTCCAGCCTCTATTGCGCCTGCGCCAAGTGCTCCGCAACTTTGGTCATGTCCGCCCGTTACAACGCAAACATCATTACCTAGTCCCAGTGTTGT
>MHYA01000037.1:27841-36255 GCA_001825675.1 Planctomycetes bacterium GWF2_42_9
GCTTGAGAAAGAACTCCGGAATCCAAACCAACAGCCGCAAGTATCTCTTGAGACCACAGAAGTTTGTTCACGTCAAACAGCATCGTGCGGGATGCGAGGTTATAGCTGATCGCTGCCCTGCCGGTAAGTTCAAAGCCAAGCATATCACCCATGCACATAAGCTTGCTCATTTTCCCAAATACATCCGGCCAATTCTCTTTAATCCAGAGGATTTTAAATAAACTAAACAGTGTATGTGCACTGTGCCCTGTTATCCTGTAAAGCGCCTCTGCACCAAAAGATCTGACGAATGCCTTGACCTGTTTCTGACTTCGTGCATCAAATGAAACCATTGCGTTGCAGAGATAAGCACCGTCTTTATCGATTGCAGTAAATGCTTCGCCTTGGCTTGAGATACCAATTGCCTTGACAGGATCGCTGTCCCGAACATGCAATGCAGCTTTCGAGATTACTTCCTTACAAGTCGACAACACTTTGTGAGAATCAAGCTCGAACCATCCTGCCCTCGGCGACAATACGGGATATTCGAGGTATGCCGACGCCAATATGTGGCCGCCGCTATCCACCACTACAGCTTTTGATCCTGTTGTCCCTACATCTATGCCCAGCAGCGACACTCGTCTATTCTCCTGTAAAAGCACTTGATATACATAAATATTTCGATACACATCAACATTTTAATAATGCATCGGTTTATGCAAAAAAAACATAGTTTTATTTGCAAATATCATGGACTTTCTCGCATATCATTGCCATAATTGAATAGATATGAATCAGGTTGATTTCATTTTTCAAAGTGATGTTCGTCGCATCTTTGATCACTTCACAGGTGCATTTGACATTAGAATTGTGTTCTTTTCCTATGACGGAACGGAGCTCACTTCCGGCGATGACCTGCCTCGCTGTCGTTATTGCCGCACTCTCCGAGAAAAACTTGGCTACGAATTAACTTGTAAGCGTCTTGACCGGAAACAAATGGTACACGCGTTTCAGTTTAAACGACTAATAACTTATACCTGCCATGGCGGGATGATTGAAGCAACCCTCCCCGTTTATACTGTTGACAAGCTCATCGGCTATATAATGATTGGACAGTTTCGCACCTCAAATCGCATGCCGAACAAAATTCGTAGACAGTGGAACGCAAGATTTGGAAATGACGAGATTTATAAAATCTTTTTGGATGCGCCTTTCTTTCCAAAGCACAAGGTAAAAAATATCCTTGGCCTCTTTGCAGTACTCGTAGACTTTATCGTAAGCCATCATCTAATCAGGATTAAGAGCGTAGATTCGATCCAGACAATTGTAGGGTACATTGATGCCCACCCCGAGGCCAATCTCACCCTTACCAGTGCCGCAGAAATGCTAAATTGTAGTGTCTCCAGCCTCACCCATGCTTTTAAAAAAGCCACCGGCCGAAGTTTCAAAAATTATGTCATAGACCGCAAACTCCTAACAGCTCAGGACTTATTATCATCCTCTAATGACCTTACTATAAGCCAGATCGCAACTCGGGTCGGCTATGACGATCCGTTCTTATTCTCTCGAATCTATAAAAAACACCGTGGCCACGCCCCAAGTCGTTATAGATCAACTCTTCCCTGACAGTGCTGTAATGAAACTTTTTTGCAGCACTCGCCCCCGAACTTGAAAAACACCGTTTATTTTACAGATTAGGCTATAGAGATTTCGGCTGACGACCAATCCAAAAACTCCGTTAGAAACTCTTACGTAATTCTTTTTCAGCCTCATCATTCCAGTAACCACACCCCAACTCCATGAAAACCGACGTGTATGGCAATTTCATATTAGTTTTGATTATAACGATTGCAAACATTTTCGAACTTGCATCCAGTTTGGAAATAAGCTCTTCGTGTTTTATGCGCACAACAGGATAACCCTTGAGCAACTCATCAAGCTTGTTCCGATATTTGTCTATACCCTGAGCATTCTTTTCTGAAACATACTCAAGTTCTTTGTCAATGTACACTGTCGGTTTCACATGCCCTGCTTTCTTTAGATTATCCAGCACGGCTTGGACTTCTTTTTCCTGCTCACAATTCACAACTATAGTTTTGATACCAATAGCATTTTGCAACGGATATGCCGAATCCGCCACCACTATCCAGTTTCGATGGCCAAGATTCTTCACTATCTCATTTACATTGTTTGCACTGGGCGATTTGCTGCTGCACCCGCCTGCACCAATGGCCGTCATTATAACCGTTATCAAAGATATTTTCTTCCAACTTTTTGACATATTGTCTCCTGTGCAATTTTTACATTTTAGAAAGAGCCAACTATTGCACCATTTAGTTTAATCTTCCACTGCTTGCATGAAAAAACCATAGTTTTACTTGCAAAAATTATAGACTTTCTTGCAAATTCAGAATTAACGAGCTAAATTCTGAACTGGCTCGTACGCCTTTGGCGTTGGCAACACCCGTTTAAAAAGTCATGAATTTTTTACTCCCAGTCCAATCATCGTTGTATTAACCTTGACTTTTCTCGGAAATTTGATAACATGAAGAAAGGAGAAAGTATAGCATAGCTCTGCAATATACACAGTGTATATGAGAATTCAAAGTGAATGGGTTTTTAAGGCCATGCACGTTTTTTTACACATGAACAAACATCGTTTAACTCGAAAAGCTACCACCAGAAAAAGCCGATATTTACAAAGTGAATACCTATTTCAAGACAGCATGGTAAAGGCCACTGTTTACGATTTTGGGTTAAGCGAGAAAGAACGTGAAATATTTACGGCAGAATGGATTCCGACGTATCTACGAAAACAGTATGCGAATTAGGATTGAAGTCGGCAAATTGTTTTGCCGGGTCGGATTTTGTCCTAAGATTGTCAATTTAGATTTCTATTTTGCACTGGACAAACGTAAATGAACAGAAGCTTTTTGAAAACAGCAGGTACATTTGGAATTAACGGTGCTTTAAAAAGTGCGTTCAGTTTTATTGTAGTTACCCTGCTTGCTGGTCACGTCTATGCAGCCACAGTTACTTATGTTGGCAATCATGTCGACTTGGGAGGTGCTTGGCGTACAACCTCGGTAGCCAAACCACTTGATGCTGATAAGGACAATGTTTACGGGACAGATGGATGGCTCCTTATAGGCCTGGGAAGAGCCAGCTATCCACAGTATGTCACAGGAACAGCTATCAATCACCCGCAGATTGGAGGTTCCTCCAGCTACAACGCCATCAATGACCCGATCAATCCAACATCGCAGATTTTCAGCGGAACCACAACAGATAATGGTGATCCCGCTTTTCCTGCAGCAATCTTCAGTTTTAAGATAGCCTCAGGAGTGCCTGGAACAGTTCGCGTTGGAATATTTATCGACAACCTTGATGGCGCCGGCTATGTACCCAGCAAGGTACGCATCGCCGGAATTAACGGTACATCAGGTGACAGCGGCACAATCACCACAACAACACCAAACAAAGTCGGCGACTGGTACTTCTTTGATGTCACTGGCGCCGTGGTTGGCAATGAGTTCGGAGTGATCGAGGTTGCAGGTACGTATGGATTTAGAACCCTTAGTGCGATTACCTGGGACCATGCCGCCACCCAGGCATCTAGCCCAGTGCCAGCCGACGAGGAGACGAATGTCTCCCCACTTGTCACACTCCATTGGACACCGGTGTTAACCGCCCAGTCACAGAAAGTGTACTTAGGCACCGTCCCAGGTTCGCTCACGTTGGCAGCAACGGTGGCTGGCAATTCGACAAGTTATCAGCCTGCCCAGGTACCTCTTGCTCTCAATACAGAATACTTCTGGCGCATCGATACAATAGTTAACTCTCAGACTTGGTCCGGCCTGGAATGGAGCTTTAAAACAATACCAGCAAATGCCGACCTGGTATCCGATGACATTATTGATATGTTTGACCTTGCAGTCTTTGCCGCTCACTGGCTTAGTACCAATTGCACGCTGTCCAACAATTTCTGCGATGGTACAGACTTAAACTACAGCGGAAAAGTTGACTCTCGTGATTACGCTTTATTTGCAAATCATTGGGGCGATGTGTTCGCATATGATCTATTTTTTGATTTTGAGACAGGTGATCTGCAGGATTGGCGAATCGTGGACGGCAGCTTTGGAATGTTTGTTTGCGACAGAGCAGCATTCCATACCGGCGGCGCCACATATAACAAGCAGGGAACTTATTTCCTGTCTTCGTTGGAAACTCCGAGCTATGGAGCCGATGATGCTTATACAGGTACTGCTGAGTCACCGGTATTTCTATTGACTGATCCGCAGGTATCATTTCTGGTCGGAGGCGGCAGTGGATCGACTACTTATATCGCATTGTGTACGGTTGACAATGATCTCAATGAGCAGGAAGTTAAGTTCGCTCGTGGAGTTAATTCTGAGGTGATGCAGAGGATCAACTGGAATGTCCCAGAACTTGTTGGCAAAAAAGTCTTTGTAAGATTTTATGACCATTCCATTTCTGGCTGGGGACATATTACATTTGATGATTTTTCCGCCAAGGGAATTTTTCAGAGTGCGTTAACCGCTCGTCGATGGGCCAAGCTGCCTTTGCCCGTTGATATTGATTCTGCACGAGCCGCCGTTGAAGATATGATGGGCACATATTCCACTGCGCAATATCCAAATGGTCAGCAGTATCTTAACCAGCTTGATAGTTATGCGCAGCAGGTAACAAGCATCATTATTGGTATGGGTCAGGGTACAGCAACTCAGGGCGACCTGGACGCATTGATTGTGGTTGTTAAAAACTATATACGTCAGGTGCTTCTCACCAATCCGATTGTGATCAGTCGGCCTATTCTGTTCAACGTCCGTGATCAGTATGCAGGTGATCATCACAATACACATACGTTTTTTCCGAGTTATGACAGTGAGCATAATGACGGAGTATTTAGAACAGGTGCGGCTTTGAAGAAGATTGATCTGGCCGCAGGCGGAACTGTCACAACTTTGATTGAAACTCCTGACGGCATTATTCGCGATCCAGATATTTATTTTGACGGCAGCAAGATAGTCTTTGCAAAGCGCGACAATTGGACAGACAACTTTAGCATCTTTGAAATAAATACTAATGGAACGAACCTGAAGCAGCTGACAACGGCAAGTCGAGTGGACGATCTTGATCCTATTTATATGCCGGACGACAGTATTGTATTCTCATCTTCCCGTGAACCTAAATATGTGCATTGCAATAGACATCTTCAATGCAACCTGTATAAAATTGACTTTGACGGGGCTAATATTCATCAGATCAGTCATAACACGCTCTTTGATTTTCATTGCTCGCTTATGGATGACGGGCGTATCATGTATTCAAGATGGGAATATGTTGATCGTAACTTTGGCGATGCTGAATCGATCTGGACTTCGCGTCCAGACGGCACTAATCACGCTGTATATTTTGGCAATAACACGCCTTCGCCAGGTGCGATATTCAATCCAAGACAGATACCTGGCACTCAGCAGATGGTTTGTATATTTGGTTCCTGCCATGACAGGCCTTGGGGAGCAATGGCAATTGTCGACAGAAGACTTGGTGTTGATTTGCCGCAGCCGAACAAACCCAACCCCGTTCAGCACATCTGGCCTGAAAACATTATCGATGTCATGGGGGGCTGGGAGGGCAATTATTACATTCCAGAAAGCAGTATTGACAGTACTTTAGGGCTCACACTAAAATACGAAGATCCTTATCCACTCTATGACGTAAATCATCCAGACAGAACGGGTAAATACTTCCTGGTTTCCAGAATGACCGGTAACGGAGAGAAGATGGGTATTTACCTTCTCGATGTATTCGGTAATGAGATATTGCTGCACGAAGAATCAGGCAGTAAGGGATGCTATGATCCAATGCCCATTGGCGCCAGGCAGCGTCCTCCTCAAATTCCTACGCAGCGTACATACACCGAGAACACAAACGGTAAATTCTATGTAACAAATGTATATGAAGGCACGCACATGCAAGGTGTTGAGCCTGGAACGATCAAGTATCTTCGCGTGCTTGAGGCAACTGAAAAATTAACCTGGTCAGGGATCCCTTGGAACGGTCAAGGGTATGAAATGCCTGGTATGGCATGGCATGATTTTTACAGCAAGAAAATATTGGGGACTGTACCGGTTGAGGATGATGGATCGGCTTACTTTGAAGTTCCATCGGAGGCGTTTGTTTATTTTCAGCTTCTTGACGTAGAAGGTAAAATGGTTCAGTCAATGCGAAGTGGAACCCTTGTTCAGCCAGGTGAACTCAACGGTTGTATTGGTTGTCATGAATCGCGCACACAATCTTATCTGGTAGCCAAGGATTTCAGTTATTTGCCTGCCGCGATCCAGCGTGAGCCGAGTCAGATGAATGGCTGGTTTGGCCAGACAAAAAATTATAATTATCTCGACGATGTTCAGCCTGTCTTTACAAAAAACTGCGTAAGTTGTCATGGCTTTGATACGCTTGACGGAGCCAAAGCGGGATTAATTCTTGAACCGGATAAAGAGGTCTACTTTAATACGTCATACAATGAACTGTGGCGTAAAGGCTACACCGGTGTTATCGGTGCGGGCCCTGCCCCAATACAGCAGGCTTATTCGTGGGGCTCGCACGCCAGCCGTCTTATCGCTGCTTTGAATGACATAAATCACATTGGTGTCTCACTTACGCCAGAAGAACGTACCAGAATTATTACCTGGATCGATCTCAATGCTCCCTATTATCCGGTTTATACCAGTGCCTACCCAAACAATCCAGCAGGCAGATCGCCGCTTACCGACGATCAGTTGACTATACTGGCGTCTCTGACTCACTATAGTTTTGCACAAAAAGCACCTCCGTATTTGAGTTTTGACAGACCTGAAAAGAGTATCTGCCTTAACGGGCTGTCAGGTCCAACTTACAGTCAGGCTCTTGCGATAATACAGGCTGGTAAAAACAATCTTACCACTACCCCGCGAGCGGATATGCCAGGCCATGTTCCCAATGCCGGCGATCAGTTAAGACTGCAAAAATATGATATGCGAAAAATCATAGAGCAGACTAATCGACGGGCGATTAGAGAGGGATGGCAAAACTATGACCAATAAACCGAAGTGCAAAATTAATAACATAAACTTATCACTTAATGGAATTGAGTTGAATATTATCATCCATAAAATTAAAAAAGTTAGATTGCTGGTCATGATAAGTATGCTGCATTTGGCTGCACTGGCTGTTAATGCGCAAACTTATCTTTCACCAACAGATGTTTGCGCTTCCCCAGGCGGCAACATATTGTATATTGCCGAGCTTTCAGCCGGCAAGGTGGCAGTTTTTGATCCCGTTACAAAGTCAGTTGCGCACGAAATAGTTTTACCAGCTCCAAATCAGGCAAGCGGTGTGGCTGTCTCCCCGAACGGCAGCAGGTTGTATGTCACTGCAGCTGATCCTAATGGCAAGGTATATGTTATCAATACAGCCACCAATGGAATCATTGATACGATCTCTGTTGGCCATACGCCAATGTCGCCCGTGGTAAGCCCCGATGCAGCTAAGCTTTATGTCTGCAACAGATTTGATAATACCGTTTCAATTATTGACCTGACAACGAAAGCACAAGTTGTTATACCTGTCACTCGTGAGCCTGTTTCAGCTGCTTTGACTCCAAATGGAAGTAAGCTGGTTGTTTGTAATCTTCTCCCGGCTGATGCTACAACGAATCAGTCTGTTTCTGCAAAAGTATCGATTATCAATACTGCCACTGCAACTCTTACTGCTGCGATTCGTCTTCCTAACGGCTCGTCTTCACTGTATGGTGTTTGTGTGTCTCCGGATGGGCAGTATGCTTATGTTGTGCATCTGCTGGGAAAATATCAGGTTACAACCAACCAGATCGAACACGGCTGGACCGTGACTAATATGCTGAGTATTATTAACCTTAACACTTCAACATTAGTTAGTACGGTTCTGCTTGATGATCTGGACCTTGGGGCGGGCAATCCAATGGATGTTCAATGTACATCCGACGGGCAGTTTATTGTAGTTGCTCACGCCGGCACACATGAGATCAGTGTGATTGATCGCACGAAACTCCACACTGCGATAATCGATCGACAGGTCAATGATGTTGCCAGAGATTTTTCATTACTGGTAAAGATTCGCCATCGAATAGCTTTAAAGGGCAAGGGCCCTCGCGCATTGGCGCTGGTTGGAACCAAAGCCTACGTCGGAGAGTTCTTTACGGGTACTGTTGGTATCGTTACTTTTGATCCGGGAGTAAGACCCAAAAGCATATCCATATTACTAGGCAGTGAACCGGAAATGACAACGGCACGAAAAGGTGAGTTGATCTATAACGATGCAACACTTAGCTTTCAGCACTGGTTGAGTTGTGTAAGTTGTCATCCTGGTGCTCGTAGCGATGCGCTTAACTG
>MHYA01000038.1 GCA_001825675.1 Planctomycetes bacterium GWF2_42_9
CCCAGCCAACCGTACCCCGCAGCCCATAACCAATCGCGCCGCCGTCACCGTAAAGCGTTGAGTCAGAAACGATCACGGCATAAGCCTTGAGCTCGTTCTTATTGGCCTGGATATATTCTTCAAGACTTCTGCCGCCACACTCCTCTTCGCCTTCGAGCAGAAATAATATTTCATTATCAAGCCCATCGCCGCTGTTGATGAGCGTCTCAACAGCTTTGATATGTGCAAACAACTGGCTCTTATCATCCGTTGCCCCGCGTGCATACAGATATCCATTACGCTCCTGAGGCTCAAAAGGCCCGCTTTGCCAGGCGTTTAACGGTTCGACCGGCTGGACATCATAATGCCCGTAGATAATTATCCGCCTGGCCCCGCTCTTACCGATCCTCGCCCGCACTATCGGGTTACCCTTCGTCGCAACAAGTTCAGCCTCCGCACCGATCTCCTGCAAATGCTCAACCAGCCACCCCGCACAGGCCAGAACATCAGCCCTGTGTGACTCCTGCGCGCTTACAGATTGAAACCTCAGCAGATCCTTCAACTGGGCCAGAAATTTCGGTTTGTTGTTGTCAATGTAATTCGTAATTTCCATCCATGCCCCGCTTACATTCCGAATAATGAGTAAATTGTAAAAATTAAATTATGAACCTGCCGTTCTCATACACAACCTCCCCATCCGCGTAAATCCGCCCGCCGTCTTTCATATCCGCCAGCAGATCCCAGTGTACGCTCGATTCATTCTTTGCGCCCGTTTCCGGGTATGCCGCGCCAATCGCAAAATGAATCGTTCCACCGATCTTCTCATCAAAGAGCATATTGCGCGTGAATTTCTGTATATTGTAATTGGTCCCAACCGCTATTTCGCCGAACCTCTTGGCCCCAGGTATCTGCAAAATTTTATCCAGCAGGTCCTGTCCCTTCTTAGCCGTCCCTTTCACAATCTCGCCGTCCTTGACCTCCAGCGAAATGTCCTCGATCTCCTGCCCCATGTAAATACCAGGATAGCTGAACCGTATATGCCCGTTGACGCTTTCTTCCACAGGCCCGGTAAACACCTCGCCCGACGGCATATTGTTATCGCCCACCGAATTTATCCACGTCCGCCCCTGCGTCGAACAGCTTATATCGATATCCTTGCCCGTAAACCGAACCGTCGTTGCCTTATTAAGCCTGTCCACCATCCTCTGTTGCTCACACTCGATCTCGTTCCACTTGGCCACGGGGTCTTCATCATATAGATAGCACCCGCCGAATACGAATTGCGCATATTCCTCCCTGCTCATCCCCGATTCCTGCGCCATCGTATCGGTAGGCCAAACGCAAAGCGTCCACTTAAGTTCCTTCGCCGCGGCACGTCGCATGAATATTTTATTTAGCTCTGCTCTTGCCATCTGCGCCGTCTGCTTCTTTCCCGCATCCACGTTCTGCAGCTCTTTAACATTGAACAGCGCCTCGATATGCAGCAGAGCCTCGTAATTTTCATACACATATTTTGTCAAAGGCGAAACATATCGAAGCTGATCTTCCGACGCGTGATCGTACCATATCTTTTCAAGCCCACTCAGTGCGACCTTGGTATCAACAAAAGCCCCAGCCCTGACCGCCTCGCGGTATACCTCCCGTATTAAAGGCTCCGCCTGGTAGCTTGAAACTATTAACAGTCTCTGGCCTTTTTGGAGTTTAAGCGAATAATTCACCAGCAGCCTTGCGTACTTGCTCTCTATAGATTCCATATTCCTGTCCTCAATTGCGAATTTTGATTTGTTTAGGCTGATTTTCCTACAAAGCCGGCTTTTCTACCAGCAAAAAAAAGAGCTGGAGATTGGCTCCCAGCTCTTTTTTGCGAATTTTACAGTCAAGGCGTCGAACTATTTTTTCTTGGCATCTACCAGAGCCGCCAGCGTCGCGCTCCTGAGTACCTCATTGCGCTTTGCGATCGCTCCGTCACAGACTTTTTCCATCCGTGATGCATAAGGCGCTTTACGCGTCTGCTCAATGAGATCGACCTGGTTCATAGATGGACCGTCTACCGCTTCGAATATGTCCAGAAGCGTGACCTCTTCAGCAGGCTTGCCCATCGTAAAACCTCCACGCGGGCCGCGCTTGCTGTTAAGAATACCTGCACGAACGAGGTACTGCAGGATTTTCAGAAGAAACTCCAAAGGCATGTTGTACTTTGCGGCAATTATATCAGCCCTGATATTCCCATCCGTGGGGTGAGTGGCGATATAACCTACAGCCATCAGACCGTACTGAGCCGAATTACTCATTTTCATATAAAACTCCTAAATCATACTTGAGTGCAGGAGTTTAACAGAGAATTTAAATAATTCAACCTTTTAAACCGCATGTGCAAGTTTAATTTAGGGTAAATGGAGAATTCAGGAAAACAGATAAAGTAGTGACTAAAGCTACTCATAGTGAAATGGGCCCACAAGGACAAGTGTGATTGACGTAACCTCTAGTAGAACAAATGCTTACAAGCTTTCACAAAATGCCGCGATGCAAAATCCGAAGCAGTCGGCGCATATCGCAAAACAGCGGAAAAAGGCTCTTCCGGTAAATGCGTTGGTATGTTGCTAAAAAGTGACATGGCTTTATGATAGGTGGAAAAAAATAAAACCACCTATTGGAGTATAAAGCCATGTCCAACAGTATGTTGTATCATACTTTCGGTATTCGTTCGGTGCAACACATCAGCAGTGATTTTTTGACGGCAAGACGGTCTTTTACGCCTCGATCCACCCCAATGCAATTGTCTGTCCGGTCTGTCGATCTCGCCATGTGATCCGTTACGGCCAGACAACCCGCACATTAAAAATGCTGCCGGTGGGGAGACGCAAGGTCGAACTTGTCGTACACATCCCTCAATTATTCTGCAAGGATTGCGGTTCGACCAGGGCAGGCCCATATTGATTTTTCCGACCCGAAGAAGCATTACACCCGTTCGCTTGAGCGATTTGTCAGGTAGTGCAAGGAATATTTCGCTTTTTTAGTAAGTCCTCCATGAGAGTTATCTTCTAAGCTCCTGCTTGGCCCGAGGGGCAGGCAAAAATTTTATCGGACAAAGCTTCTTCTTTTGTCATTTCTTCCAGTCGCTTCATATTCATATATTGCCTGCTGCCCCACTTCGTACCGGATAATGACCATTGCGGATGTGGCGCAATTGACCGGTCTAAGCTGGGACACCATCAAGGAGATAGACAAGTCATATTTGAAGGACAAGTATCAATCGGTTTCACTGGCGGCTGTTCGATATATCGCCATTGACGAGGTGTATCTTGGCCGTAAACGCAAGTTCATCACGATAGCGATGGATTTGGAAAGCAGACGGGTTATTCACGTTGGCAAGGGCAAAGATGCATTAAAACGCCTCTGGAAACGGTTAAAACGACATAATGCGAGGTACTGTCAAGATTCTTGCGCACATTTTTTTATTCTGTTTCATGATCTGGTCTTTGGTCTTATGTTCCCTTGTTCTGGTGCACCTTTAAAGGTGCCGCAGTTATCGGACTACACGGCCACCTCCACCATTATCTCCTGTATCTGATTTTGCTTATGTTCTTCTAATCGTTTCATGTTCAAATATCTCGCACTGCTCCACTTGGTGCCGGCAATATGCCTCAGCCTGGCAGAAGCCAGCATCAGAGCCGAATTGCCGTCAGGGAAGCAGCCTACGACGTTGGTCCGCCTACGTATCTCACGCATGATCCGCTCGAGCATGTTGTTGGTGCGGATACGCACCCAGTGCTCGCGCGGGAATGCATGGAACGACAGAGTATCTTCAACGCCGCCGCGAACTATCCCGGCAGCCTTGGACAGTCTCATTGCCTCAAGCTTGAGGGCAATCGATTCTGCCTTTGCCAGGGCCTCCTGGCGGCTGTCCTGGGCATATATGCCCTTGAGCATCAATGCCACTTCTCGCACAAGCTTATTGGGCACAGCCGTAAAGACATTTCTTTCAAAATGAACAAAACACCATTGCCATCGGACTTTAGGATAAAACTCCGCTATGCTCTCTACAGCTCTATTGCCACAGCGTAATAACCCGCGATTTGAGTGGTCCATACCACTTTGTCGCATAAGCTTTTACCGACTTAGGAGAACCTTTTACAATCGCAGGACCGGTCGTTCCATATTTTCTATCTCCAAGCAAACATCATTCTTAGATCATGTTACATGATCTTATTACCTTCTGATGCTCATTCCCAGCAAGCCGATTATCACTTCGTTGGCAATAGCTTCAATTGATACTTTGGCTAGCTCTTTTTTGGGTTCAAGAACAATTATTTGCACTATGCCATGATTATAGTCGCTGAAATACACCGTCTCATTCTCAGCCTGCAATGTCGGCACAAGCCAGTCATCAAAGTTCCTGGGGTGGACCAGATTTATTATCTGGTTTGAGTCATCATTGTAAGTAACCGTAAACCGCGCATTCTCTACCCAGCTCTGCATCGAATTGGTAACACCAATAAAGAACAAAGCCAGTTCATGAGCTTTCCCTTTTAAGGGAATATCAATGATAGTCGGAAAATTATCCCAAATGGAAGCACAGGCAATATCGTTCCCATTTTCAGGAACTGAAAAAGTTAGACCAGAAGACGTCTTAAATAAACCCTTACACTGTCTTAAAGCAGCATCATCGATTTTTATCGTATTATGACCTGCGTGATTCCATTCCCAGGCGTACCTGCCATTCAAACGAACTCCGATTGAATAACCTTTTGGCCGAGGCGATTTATATTCAAGTGTGTGAAGCTGTTTAAGTGAACTATTAAAATACTTAGCAATATCAATAGGCTCGAATTTATATGCTACGTCTTTTTCCGGCGAAATCAATTTTTGCGTAATCGCCTTTTGCTCTACCTTGAAGTCTGCGGGCAGCCATGCGTCAAAATCACCAGCCTTCACCCGGACAAATACAGTATGCGCATCAGACAAAGCTTTGACATCAGCATAGAGCTTATTGTTCACAATAGACATATTTTCAAATGCTTCGGAAGGATCGCGATATTCGACAATCGTTCCGGCAGATACTGCGATGGCAAAACTGTTTCCTGCAAAGGCAGTCGATGGGTATTCGATTACGGGAATCGGCTCGCTGCCATGATTTATCTGCAAGTGAACAAGTCCTGTTGCTTTGGTCTCTACCTGCAAATAACAGCAGCCCACAGATGGTTCGATTTCATATTCAATTAACGTACCATTGAACAACACTCCTTCTATCCGGTTAGAGCGGAGAGGCAACCTAATGATTTTACTGCATTCTTTGTCGCACCAGAAAGACAGATTTTCCTGCCTACCGTCTCGATAGTAATTATATGAAATGTCCTTCAATTTGATATTGGCGTTTGTCCAGTCATTAGGCAGATTTGGCACAATTTCAATATAATCATCCAACAAATGCGGCCTGATGCCGTACAGCCCTTCCACGATCAGGCGAAGGTACATGCTTGACACATCAGTGAAATCCTGATCGCCCATGTCCGCACAGCCATGACCTGATAAAACATGGCTTATCAATCCGGGATTCTTACCTAAGAAATAACCATCTACAATCGCGTTTAGTATTTCAAGGCCTTTATCTTTCAACCCTGTTTGGAAATACGCCAGTGCAAGATGAATATTCTCCGCCGGGAACAGTCCGCATGTTGAATACTTTTTGGGATACCAGTTGGATGAATATACCAGCCGACTTTTTCTAATGAGCGTTCTTTCATTGCGCAGCTCCAGTTCTGTGAACCTCAGCATCTGGTACGCTTGGAACATATCAACAACATGATTATCGATAGCCAGATAAATTGATGATAGTTCTGGCGAAGGATGAAGCAGTTTATTGCCAATAGTGTCGATATGCTCAGCTATTAGCCCTTTTGAAGGCATCCAAAGTTCTTTATTTATTGCATGACGTATTTTTTCGGCACGGTCTTTGAAGATTTTGCTAGAGAACCCCACCTTTTGAGCGACCTTGCACATCAACAGATTGGCATAATAATTATATGCACTTGCCTGAGTACAGCCGCCGCCATTGTAAGAATGTCCATCAGATATCCACGTGTTGAGAAAATTCTGGTAAAGACCGTCATTATCAGGGTCAAGAATACGTTCTTCCCAGTCAAGCACACCTTTTACATCTTCAAACACTCCTCCGGCAAAGGAAAAATCACCTGTCCATTGCAGATGATGGAAAAATTCATTTATCGCAACTTCCTGCATATTATAAATATCGTTCTTGCCCAAGATTGCCGGGATACAGCCTGTTGAGTTTCTAATTTGGTGATACTGCGTGCCTTCATGGTCTAGGTCTGGACGGTCTTTGCCGTCATACCAGACAGCCTCTTCGCCCGGTGCATCTTTCTTAATATCAGCAAAATGAGATTTTATCGCTTTCTCTACCCGTTCATGCCAACCTACAACGGTCGGCCCATACCAGTTTCTCCAGCCAAGAAATGGAGCATGGTAGCCATATGCGCCATGATAGAACGTGCTTTTATGCCATGAAGCATCCATGGCCAGTACTGTTGAAGGCACAGTCTGATTGAGCATCGTATCGGGAGTATGTATGGTAATGGCTGACTGCTTTAAACGAATCTGCCCTTTAAGATAAGCCATCGGGTCTTTGCGTTCCAACCATTTATCCAGAACACTTTCATCCTGGTTACGAATGACCACGATAAAACCATCAAGCGTCTGTCCGGGCATGATCGTAGAAAACATCTTGACTGCCGGACAACTTGCATCAGTACATTTATTCCCAAGGAACATTCCTGGAGCATCATTCGCAAGAGAGACCGCATCTGCAATTTCTAACTCGACCGGGAAACGGGCGCCTATCCACATATTTCCCCTAGCTCCAGTAACCAAAGCTCGATTCTTCTTGCATAAAACGGTGTTACCTGTGCAGTCTGAGGCATGAAGATCACGAAGTTTAATGCCTGCGTACTCAAATCTACCAATAAAATCGGTAACTCCACCAAAACCAGCTGTGAAAATAACTCGCTGATCAGTTTCTATTCTGTAATGTACAAGGAAACCATCTTCCGGCATTAACGGAAACGCAGAAATGCTCACCTTCACATCAGGGAACCAGGCCGAAAACTGACGCAATTGATATTCCATCCAGCCGTTACGAAATACAGTAACGACATCTTCAGCCTGATGGAACCATCGCGAGCTGAGATCTATGTCTTCGGAATAGAAATATGGCGTTTTTGACCCTGGAGTTAAGGCCAAGCCGCTCATCAAAACACCATTTTTGGCATAGTGACATGCAGTGTGTTTCGACCAGTCCGTAGCCGCTCCCATAAACAACGGCAAATCGCCAGCAAACGTAAAATAACGTTCCGGAAGATCATCGTTGGCGTGCGACCCGTATAAAGTCCGATTAAAGATTTCCCGACTGCCAATGATTTCGTAGCCATTATCTACCGCATGGTAACGAGTTCTGTTTTGTAATTGCATATATGACTCATAATCCAAAAAGTTTTATCGCGTTCTCTCGGGCTATCTTATTGAAAACCTGTTCAGATATTTTTCCATCAGCGCGCCACTTTACAAGAATGTCTCTGGTGCCAAACGGCATTTCAAAAAAACAAATATCCGTACCAAACATGAGCCGATCCTGGAACTCTGTCAGAAATTTCGGACCATAGTCATGATCACGGCCAAGTGCATTTGTGGCATCCGAAAGTTCGCCATATAAATTCGGATACTTCCGAAGTAGTTTTGGCACTACCCCCTCGTCCTTTATCCGTGTTGCAGGAGGCTGCCAATTGCATTGACTACCATCGGGACGGAAAACCGGCTTCCGTTCAGCGGGTGTTTCCAATTGGGCTATCTCAGACCAGAATACCGGCCCATGCCCAATCATTGTCAGTTTTGGGAACCGTTGCAGTGTATGCTCCAACTGAGGAAGGCCTGGATCATCATAGAGTCCAAAATCGCCTGACATCTGATCTGAACCGTCACAAGTAACCGGCAGTCCAACAGACTGCGCGTGCTTGAAGAGATTTTGCACCATCGGGTGCATCATAGGTACATTGAGCATTATTTCGCCCACACCTTTGCAACCCTTGTCACGGTAGTATCGTAAAACAGTATCAAGCGGTGCATCAGCGGAATTCGTAAGCGCACGCGGATCGATATTACAGAACGGCACAAATCGATCGGAGTATTGCTGTGCCATATCAAGAATATCTTCGTTAGCCTGCGGCAGATAAATTTCAGGACTAACAATCGGAAGCAAAAAACCCTTTTCAATCCCAGCTTCATCGTATCGCTTAAGAAGCTCCTCAGCCGTACAAAACCGAACTACGAACGGTACAGGCCGACGATACGCATGAGCATGAATATCTATAAACATTTTTTGCTCCGTTTTAAAAAGATTAATTTAAATCTACACCGAATAGTATATCAAAATATACCATTTTCACAATTTCCCATACTCTGGCATCATCGTGTCAGATATGTTTTAGATGCTTCACATCTTCGCGATAATAACGTTATCTTTTGCCGTATGCTTTCTGCGTCAAACATCCGCCATTGAGGTTCTTGATGGAATCCAGCTCGTTGATCCGCTTCCACATAAGGCAATGTGGCCTGCAAATTAGCCAATTCATCCGCAATGATATCGAGTTCAACAGCACTCATTTTCTGTGTTTTTTTCTTATGGCGAAGCAGATACCACCTGTAAATATTGTAGGTACTTCGGAAAGTCCCGCCGATTATTTTTGCTACACCAAACTCTTCCCGCATCCTCTCACTCACTTTGCCGGCCGCAAGAGCCTGTTCATAAATATCTGTTGCGTCAGACCATCTCTGCGATAATTTTCCGAACGATTCGGCTATTTCTTTAAGTGAGTATGTCAAAGCGGTATCTTCAAGCCTATCACCAAAGTCATGCTTTACCCACGACCCGCCCATAGGTATGCCTATAAAATTCAAAACAAGTGGATACGACAATGCCTCATTGACAGGCGAAAAATACAAAAAATTATTATTGCCGCCGATAGGATAATACCGACAAGCACGATCGAAACCATACCAAGCCTTCACAACTAAATCTGCGCGGATTTGGCTTCCAAAATATTTTTTTGCCAAACCAGTAAGCCATCTCTTTTGGTTATTGTCAAATTTCTTGCCGCAAAGTTCCTTAGCTGCAAAAGTGTTGAGCGTATTAGTACAGCAGGCAAAATTCCAGCATCCCATAAAACCAGATGCTTTCGATTCGCGTAAAAATTTAAACTTTCGATAAAGAGAGACTATCATCGGCAGATTGGGAATTGTGGCCAGTTCATGAGTGGTATTTACCTGCAATCTTGCCCACAGCGGCCGATGCTGTTTTAGTGCGTAATCCGTTTTTGATTTAAATCGTGGAGATGGGCCGTGATAAATAAGGCTGTATTCTTCAACTACATTTGTCTTATTTAGCCTTTTGACTTTGCCGCCTCTTTCAAAATCACCCATCAAAATAACTTGCTTAGGTAATAATTCACTGATTTCCTTATAAGGTGGCTTGCTGTGCATATTCCATGACCAGTCCCAGGCTACTACCTTTGCCCGTTTATTAGCGGAATGAATACTGTTATATATCAGTGTTATTATAGAAGATATAACTTTCGCAGGACTGTATTTGCTGCATCGCGGACAACGACACTTTCTTGCCCAAAACGCTTCAGGAACAGGGTATGTATTGGGGTTGCTTAGGACATGCGCCCAGCAGTTGCTCACATGTTCGCTGCTGGTTATCAGAATAGCGCCAGCCAGCGGTAACTTCTTAAAGAGCGTTGAAAACCCGTCATGTAAATAATCCTGGACTTCTTGTATGGACGAACAGAGAGCTATTTGTGACTCTTCATTATAAATTTGCGTCGTATGGCCGGCCAATTCGGGATTAGCTTTCCAAAACGAATGTGACGCTTTCATGCCAAGTGGCTCGGTCATATATGGCCATACTTTTAGTCCAAATCGACTTGCACGATTACCTAGCTTTTCCAGTTCTCTAAGATATTTATCTGAACTGCGATAGTATTCCTGAAATAGCTTCCCAGGCACAATATCCCGAAGCTTCAATCGCAGCCATATACCATTGAAACCGGAATCAGCAATGGCCATTAAATTGTCATCTGTATGAGTCTTATTGACAGAAAGTATTTCATCTTCAATGTAATTACTCTGCCCACAACGGAATATTCTATCTTCAAAAATCTTCGACATACTATTTCCGCGACAACGCCTTTTTCATTCCAGCCAATATCATTTTCTTTGCAGCATTTGCATAATCCATGTTGGCATCTTTGGCCGACTGTGCATACCACTGGTCCTTACTATGCCTCTTCATATCAACACCTTCAGGGCAAAATGCCATCATCAACGAGGTTTCTTGGATGCCGGCGTGGTCTATCGGAAACTGCTTTTGTGACAACTCATCCATGAACGGATGGATCTGTATCCAACTGAACGGATCACTACCTTTCTCATGCTTTTTATAGTAATCCTGCATATCTTGTTTACCCCACCAGCCTTCGCCACGCTCTTTTTCAAGAAATTCAAATATCGTCTCTCTTGCTGCCAATTTCAACGCAAGGTCGGTAGGCATCCCTGCCGTAAAATTCTCACTCTGATGATGTATGAACAGATGAACATTTCTAAAGCCTACTCTTAGCAGATTTCCAAAAAGTTCTTTTGCAAACAGATAAACGGTATGTGAACCGATGCTGATTGTCCCTTTTCCTTCGGGCGAAGATACCGCATAACTTGCGGTGCCGTAAACAAAGGGCGGCAGGATGACCATCTCCATTTCTTTTTCAAGAATATCCAATGCCCTGCTAACTACAACAGTATCGACGCCGACACAGCAATGTTCGCTATGATACTCCATTACCCCAATTGCCATTACCGCAGGCAGATTTTTATCTATTGCCTCTCTTAGCTGGTCTGGAAACATTAATTCATAACGCATAATCTACCTCGAATGAAATTTAATCAATCGCATAGCCCATCGTTGTATAGTACGCCAAATTCGGCTGTGTAATATCCATTCGCCCCATCTGCGCAACCACGGGCAGTTCGCTACGAACCACCAAGGCATACTGGCCAAAAGGTATTTGATAGTTCTGTTCACCTATCGGCTTATCTACCCTGAAACACCTGACTCTTTGAGCCTTAATAACAGATGTAATGTTCTTTACCGGCTCTGCCTTGTCAAAATAGATGTCAAACTCAACGGTTGTATCCTTGTCATTCATATTGAGTATAACAAGCGACTCATGACCAAACGGCTCCTTATCTCCTGGTTGCGGAATATCACCATCTGGGAAAACCCACGTTCTCTTGCCGTTATTCATATCTTACCTTCTCCTGTTAAAGTTCAACTATACCCTTGATTTTATCGGAAAGCAGTTCGATACCATCTTTCTTTATTACTGCTCCTGTTTCCCATCGCAGGCCGAATTCCTTATCACGTACAAATGAATCCACCTGGAAAGTCATATTCTCTTGAAGCTTATATTCCGACGTTGTTTCGATCCATGGTTTTTCAACCTCCAGCATACCCAGTCCATGACAAGGCCCATACAAATAATTATCCGCATAGCCGCATTGTTTGAAATATTGCTCATAATTCTTTGCGACCTCACCGGCAACAATCCCAGCTTTGAGCCATTCTCTTGTCTTGAAGTGAGCATCAAGGCCGAACTTTACCAGCTCACGCTGTCTGTCGTTCATTTTGCCGATAGTAAACGGTATTCCTATCGAAGGCGAATAGCCGTCAACCCTGCCGCCGATATTGAGCTGGAGCATTTTGCCTTTTTCAATGGGTGTATAGCGAGGCCTTGAGATTGCATTATTGGTGCTTTGGCCGCAGAAAAAGTACAGGGCATGCGCCTCGTACTCCGCACCATTTTCATACAACGCTTGCTGGGCAATACCGACGATCTGAAGTTCGGTCATCCCAGGTTTGATCTTTGTTAAGACTGCGTCAACCGCAATTTCGGAAATACGAAACGCTTCTTTAAGACACGCGATTTCCGCTTCGGATTTGATTTGCCTAAGTTCAGTTACAATATTATCAGCCTTGATTATTTCCGCAGACGGAAATGCCTTTTGGATTGACTGATACAGATCAACACTCGTCACAAGCCAGCCCGCTATGCCGATCTTTTTAGGATTTTTAATGCCTATGGATTCAAAGACTTCCGCAAATGTTTCAAAACCGCCGCCCGGAAATTGCGGGTCTGCCGATTCGCGGTATTCTCTCATACGATGGATGTTCGTTATCGGCGACCAGGCATGGGCAAATTCCTGCGACTCAGGCCCTACCATCAAAGCAGCCTTGCCGTTAGCCGCAATCGCTGCACCGCCAACTTCAAACAAAGGCCAAAAACCTGAAAAATAACGCACATTCGCGAAATCAGCCTCATTGGAATTCGCTATAAGAACATCAAGACCAGCCTTGCTTACTAAATTGGCAGCCTTTTTAATTCTCTCTAAATACTCTGCTGGCGGAATACAAACACAGCTTTTCATCACATATCTCCTAAATAGTGGATTCTCTTATAAGCAATTTTGCAGGGATTACTTTTTTAATCTCTGATACTTCTTTGTGACCACGGATCAGTTCAATCAAACTTTTAACACCCTCACAGCCAAGCTTTGCCTTATCTATATCTATTGTGCTAAGGGGAGGCTTGCTGCACTGGCCATAAACAATATTATCAAACCCGATCAGCTTGACTTCTTTAGGTATTTTCAGTCCTAATTCCGACAACGCATAATTCGCCCCCAATGCCATCGTATCATTGGAAAACACAGCATCATAACGTTTGCCGTTTTTCCAAAGTTGATGGATCACATCTTTTCCGCCTTGAATAGTAAAATCGGCTTCAACCATTTCAATGCATTCAAATTTATCGGAAAATTGTCGACTCGCATCAATCATCGCTTGTGAAAAATAATGTTTCTTTGGACCGGTAATCACAAGAATGCGAGAGCATTTTCGCTCAGCCAAATGACCTAACGCCAATTTGCAGCCGCCAAGATTATCTGATTCAACAGACGCCACGCCCGCATCACCGGCAACAGGACTATCAATTACAACTATATTCTTGGTATGTTTTTGGATTTTCTCAATATCACCTTTGCTGAATTGCCCCGCCAGGACAGCTCCGCACATACCCGTTATCGACAGTATCGTCTGAAGCCTCGGCCAGGTCGCGCTGAAACTTTCCTGCCAGTGAACCTGCAATGGGCAAAGACTGTAATTAACCGATTCCCTTTCAGCACCTCTTGCCACATCACAAAAGAATTCATCCGCCATTTGGGTATCAGCGCCAAATATAAGAGCAAAGCAGCTGCCTGCACTGGAACGAAGAATGTCTTTGCTTCGCATAGACCTTGCCGCCACTGAAGGGACATATCCAAGATCCGTCATAACTTTGAGTACACGCTTGCGGGTCCTATCGCTTACCGACCCATTACCAGTCAGCACCCGCGACACAGTCATACTGCTAACTCCAGCTTTTACCGCAACTTGTGAAATAGAAACTGACATCTGCATCCTAATAATTGTTATCGTTAACGTTAATTATAATAGGCATACAAAAAAAAGTCAAGGTGCTTTCTAATAAATATGTATCATTACGGTGAAGTACACCCTTGCAAAAAAATTATGCGGCAATGTTTTCTTCAGTAACTTCCTCTTTTTTAAGCGGCGGTT
>MHYA01000039.1:0-46021 GCA_001825675.1 Planctomycetes bacterium GWF2_42_9
CCCATTGGACCTGTTCTATCACCACCTGGCATAATATGTTCCTTTCAAAATAAATATTCTTAATGAGTATATTCAATTACTTCTGCTGTCGAACCTATTGCTCTGATTATCGCTTCTTTCATATCTTTGTAATGCGGACAGGGAAAACCATACGGCGTACCCTTAGCAATACAAGACGTAAGAGCAATCGCATCGGCACCGCGTTCAATCATTTGTTTGGCCCTTGACACAGCTCTCTTGCCCGGACAACCTCCACAGCTAACGAATCCGATCACCTCCATCGGCCCTGTTTTTTCAAAAGCTAATTTCCCTTGAGATGCAACTTTAAAATCGGTTGTACCGCTGCATACATCTTCAGTTTGCTGACACCGTATTATTCCAACTTTTTTCATTACTATATTACCTCACTAATTTATTGTTAATATCATTCTGCTTCTTACAAATTACTTTATTCACTTAAGCTTTTGATTTCTGCAAGATCATATGTCCGATTTCGCAGCCGATATCTCTGGCGATAACCGGGCATTTAGCTTTAAGTATGAAATAGATATTTTGCCTTACACGGCTTAACGTTTCATAGTTGCCCTGTCCCTTGGAGATAATTAAATCTGCTTTTTTAAAACGTTCCTGAAAATATTTCGAGCAGCTTTCCAAAATTGTCCCCGGTGCGTCATCACCGTTGTCGATTACTTTTACAATGTCAGTCAATCCGGCTGCACGCGAATCGTCAATGGTTGCATCATTAATAACAGCCGAACCTTTTACTACAAAAGTTATCTTGTCCGCTCCGATTTGTTCGATAAGAAATCTGTCAAAGACAATCTCACCAGCGTTATCGGCAAGATATAAAATATCTTTTGCGTTCTCTGCTTCTGTTTTAAAACGTCCTATTTCAGTCGCATCAAAAGAATCAATCAAAGCATTATTTATTACACATTCTGCTTCCGGCAGCCCCAGAGAAGATATAACCCCAAGGTCTATTATGTTACCTGCAATCGCCAAACGAATCGCCGCTTCAAAAGGTTTTTCTGAATTGGCGATCAGATCCTTAAACTTTGGAAAAAGGCTCAATGCAAATTCATTGAAATGCTGCTTTTTCTGTTTATATGGGTCATCGTTTTTGACAAGTGTTCTGATTTTCCTATGAATTATTTGAGCCATTGCCGGCGGACTACTGCAAAAATCCATCTTACCTGCCAAATCAAGAGCATGATGTATAATTTGTTCCTGCACCTTTTGGTTGTCAGTTGCAAGCTTAACAGCATCCAGTGATTGACGAATAAAACAAGGAATACAATCTAAATACGTCTGCATTTCACAATCCTATATTTTTAAACCCAATGTCCTTCGACATTGGCATTATCTGCTTCTTTTAGTTTGCCGCCTTTAAAGGACTCAATCGCTTCCAAAACAGTTTGGTTTTCTGAAAGAAATATTTTCACACCAGCGGCACTAAGCGTTTTATATGCATTTGGCCCTACGTTGCCGGTTATGACAGCTTCAACGGCGAGATTAGCAACGTTACGCCCGGTTTGGATCCCTGCTCCTTGTGCAGCGTTTAGATTTAAGGTGTTATCATTGATAGTGAAATTTCCTGTTTCAGTATCAACTACAATTATATATTTTGCCCTTCCAAATCGCGGGTCAACCTGACTTGTCAAATCTTTTTCAACTGCTGTTACTGCAACTTTCATTTTCTATTTCCTTTTAATCAATTGCGAATATCATTATTCATTCTTCTGCCGCATCTGCCCCTCCGTTTTCCAAAGCAATTGCGAGCACCTTTCCAGCATCCCGGCATGGCATACTTCGGCAAACTTAATTTTCCAGCTCTATATGCTGCAAGTATCTGCTCGGTCGAACCAGTTACAAATGGCAAGACATCGATCCCTGAACCGCTTATCGTATAAGTCAACGACTTGGAAATTGCTCCGCATATAATTACACTTACTCCGAGTCTTCTCAATATCGCAGCTCTTTCAGGTACACTTTGTTCGCCAAGAAATACTTCATTGCGGCTTTTTTCCGCACCGTTTTCCAACTCAACAAGAAGTAACTTTTCGGCAAAGTCGAATACGGTTGAAACATTATCCTGACAAATTGGTATAGCTACTTTCATAAATAACTAAATTAGCAAGGCGTATGCCGAAATCCTCACAAAAAAAAGCACTTAGGCTATAACCACTGCAAATGCAATATGTTAAGAAATTTAAAAATTGTTCTAAACAAAGAATCAAGTTTGGAAAGATTGCATAATGCAATAACACCCATATTTACAGCATTGCAAAATGCAATTATAGATTCTAATATGAAAGACTCCCCCCAGAGAGGTTTTTATATCAGAAATTGATCTTCAGCGATTTCATTTTACGAAACAGTGTGCTTTTATCTATTCCAAGTTCTTTTGCAGCCATACTGCGATTGCCATTGTTTCTGCGTAGAGCCTGTTCGATCATTATTGATTCCATTTGTTTGATGGTTCTGAATTTTCCCACATCGATGGATCGCCCAGAAGAGGCTTTTAAAACAGATGTCGGCAGATATTTCGCTTCTATAATACTTCCATTGCAAAGAACAAAACAATGTTCAAGAATGTTCTCAAGTTCTCGAATATTACCTGGAAAATCATAGCTCAATAAAGCTGCCATTGCATCATCGCTTAGGCAGCATATATTTTTATTATAAATTTTGTTAAATCGGTTTATGAAATGGTCAATCAAAATTGGAATATCTTCACTTCGTTCATTTAATAACGGCAAAGATATTTTCACGACATTTATGCGATAATATAAATCGCTTCGGAATTTATTCTGTTCAGATAGTTCTGCTAAATTTTTATTCGTTGCGGTAATAATACGCACATCTGCTTTTAGAGAAGATACAGCGCCAACCGGTTCATAAGTTTTTTCCTGAAGCACGCGCAGAAGTTTAACCTGGACAGATGACGATATATCTCCAATTTCATCCAAAAAAAGTGTGCCACCCTCCGCGAGAGCAAAACGTCCCGGCTTATCTTTTTTCGCATCTGTAAACGCTCCGGCTTTGTAGCCGAACAATTCCGATTCCAATAAAGTATCAGGCAGAGCACTGCAATTAACGGCTATGAAAGGTTTTTTTCTGCGAGGACTTAAATTGTGAATAGCCCTTGCGAACAACTCTTTACCGGTTCCTGTTTTCCCTTCAATGAGGACAGAACAATCGCTTTCAGCTATTTGAGGGAGAATATCGAAAAGCTCCTGAATTTTATGATTCCTGCTGATAATGTCTTCACAGCTATACTGTTTCTGAACTTTTTTCCGCAATTCTTCAACAACAGTCATATCACGAAATGTTTCGACTCCGCCGATTGTTTTGCCATTTTCATCTTTAAGCAAAGCCGTTGAGATCGTGATTGCTTTTCGTTCACCTTTTGCATCTACAATATGAACCGGTTTGTTTATAACTGGCTTGCCAGTTGTCATCGTATGACGTAAAGCACAGTCCGTTTCACAAACATCTGCACGCAATATATCTTTACAGGTTTGACCTACCGCATTTTCGCGTAGTATTCCAGTAATCTGTTCAGCTGCCTTATTGAATGAGGTAATTCGCCAATTCTCATCTATGGTGAATACACCATCAGCGATGCTGCCCAGGATAATATCTGTTTTTTCGTATGAATTAAGACTCATATCATAAGTATAATTAACATTGATATTGTTTACAATTCATAATATTGTTGGCAAATAATTTATACCACCCGCACTTTCGGATACTGACGCTTTTTTGTAAGTATACTGATTCATCTTCAGACTTCATTAAACAAGAGCCATCTAAAAAGCGTTTCTGTACCGCCTAAACTTATTATCTATCTTATGTTGGACGGCTCTTAAATAGCGTGGAAGCCTATTAAAATGGCAGGAGCCCTTTCCTGCCTTTTGCACCAAAATACATCTTGTTTGTTACGAAATAATTTTACAATACACAAAGTTATACAATTTTCAGCAATCCGGCAATTTCCACTTGCATTACACGCGTTGAAGCGTTATCATTGTATTGATGAAGCGTTTCAACACTAAATGTTGTTCCCAATCTTTAGGAGGGTATTATGAATTTTAAAGGAAGAACACTATTGCCAGTACTGGCCATCCTGACAACAGCAACTTTATGTTTTGCTGAAACAGTATTTGAACAGTTCAAGCCAGATTCAACATTAACAAAAGTCGTCGAACCCAACAGCAGCGCATCATTTACTTACAGCCCTGAAGGTTATGTGGCTTGCACAGTGAGACGAAGCAATTTAGGGGGTACAGCGGCAAAATACTACAAACCACTTAGTCAAAAATATTATATGCCGGACATAAACAATATTGCTACCACTACCGATTTATGGTTTGGATTCGATTTCAAATATGACCCAGGTTCAGCGGGAGTCGCTGCTGGATATATCGGCATCTTTAACAGTGCCGCAAGCAACACAACCGTAAGTCCTGCACAGCTAAATTGTATCGGTCTAATGCCGTATGATCTGGACAAATTTACCTTAAGAGCAGAAAAGAACGCGGCTAACGGCACTAGTTCTTTAACAGAAACAGGTTTAGGTTCTGTAATCAATGCTGCCGATTCATTCAGATGCAAAGTTCACGTTTATATGAGCGGCAACGATTCTTTGGCAGATGTCACAATTTATTCGGTTAACTCATCAAATCAGACGACACTTGTTTCATCCTTAACCGGTGCTAATATAGCAGTCGGCACAAACTTCTGGTCAGGCGTAAACGCTATCGGCGTTCGCAATATCGCTGGTTCCGACAGCACAAGCAAGTCTGTTTTCTATGTAGATAATATGTATTTTTCAACAACGGGCGAAATGGCAAATGCGAGCATTCCAACCCCTAACTGGCTTATCCCGGATGATCCAACAACACTCACAGTTGATGATTTGTATTTCAGCCAATCGTTCCGTCCCGATCCTGTGGTCGACAATGATTGGTCGATGATTTACCAGGATTTAAGCGGTTCAGGTTTTGGCTACGATCCGAATGGATTTTATTTATGTGCAACCCGAAGAAAAAGCGATGATAATTCCGTAGCAGCACTTTATAAGCCGCTTGGTTTAAAACTTTACGAACCATTTAATTCTAACGGCTTTAAATTCTGGTCAGCGGATGAAATTTGGTATGGATTCGATTATCAATATGTCAGCGGCACAACTGCTGCGACATTCACCATTGGCTTATTCAACTCCGAATCTACGAACAAAGTCGGCCAAAACTGCCTTGGTTTGGAATTTCATAGCTATACAACCGTTGCAATGCGCATCATCGGCAATACAACATGGGCAAATATTTATATGATAGAACCGACCGCTGGAAGTTACTCACAAACCTACGGCTCTTACCGATTCTACGTAAAAATCTATGCTGACAAACTCGCGGACAAAACATTCGCCGATGTTGAATGCTACAGGTTTGATGAATTCGGAACCCTTTCCGCAACTCCTGAATTTATCACAACTGGAATTCTCGTAGCTGACGGCACTCTTGGAAGTCCTCAAAAATTCCTTAACGGTTTTGATTGGTTTGGCGTAAGAAACAACAGCGGTGCAAACAGCACTGCTACCAGATTTAACGTTGATAATATGTATATTTCAACCGAAGGTACAAAAGAGTTTCCGCCGCCAAGCTGGTTAATTTCCGATGCCGATTTGAACCATGATAAAGTAGTAAACATTTTGGATTTGAGCGTAATGGCAGCGAATTGGCTGTCGGATATAAATCTCAACGGAGACATTAACAACAGCGGCAGAGTAGAATTCGTTGATTTCGGAATGTTTGCGGATATATGGGCACAATAAAAAGTATCCTTTTTTGCAGGACGGCTGAAATTATCGGCCGTCCTGTATTTGAAAAATAAATATCATCATCTTTGAGTAATTAATAAATTTTTAGCACTAATTCTATTGACCGGCTTTCGGTATTATGCTATAAATAAGAAGCTGAATCGCTTCAACACCTATTTTTAACTGGAAGAAGTATTTTTTTGGAGGTATGAGAAAATGAAGAACAAATTATCCACCCTAACACTTGTATTGCTTGTAGTTGCCACAGCCGCACAGGCGTACACCGTTCAACAAAATTTCAATTCAGACCCTTGGAGCAATGGCTGGAGTAAAACAGAGACCGCTTCGACAATGTTTATGTACAACACGACAAACAACGTCAGCGGCACAGCAGGCTACATTGACTGCACGGTTTCCCGCAGCACATCTGCTATGGGCATTGCTTACATTCCACTTGGCCAAACTTATTATATGCCAAACGGCCAAAACGGATCAGCTACCACAAACGATCTTTGGGTCGGCTTTGATTTACAGTTCGGCGGCGGCACTTATTCAACACAGCAAGTCAGCATAGGTCTTGTCAACAGCGCACAGACTTTCAGCGACAGCGCAACACAGAACTCTCTGGGCCTTGATCTTTGCAAAACTGCCAGCGGAATGCGTATTCGCTCTGAAACAATAAACGGTACTGGCGGATATGTCGGGACATCAACAAACACAACTTATGCAACAATCGCAGACACCGCAACACGTCGTTACCAGGTACATTATTACCTCTCAGGCGGGAAAGTTTATGCCGATATAAAAGTCGGGACTTTTGACGCCGCAACAGGCCTATTCACAGCCAATGTTTTTACACAGAATGGCATTCAGCTTTATGACAGCGCTGTAAGCTGGGACACTGTTGGTATGAACGCACTCGGCATTAAAAATCTTTATATGAGCACAGGCACATCAAAAGCTGTAAAATTCGTTATCGATAATATGTATTTTTCAAGCGATAGCGAACAGTTTATGGATGTACCAGCCTGGGTAGTTCCAGAACCTGCGACAATCGCTATTCTTGCTTTGGGCGGTTTACTGTTTAGACGTAAAAACTAAATTGCAAAAAAAAATAAGATTGAGGCGGAAAATATTCCGCCTCTTTTTTTAGACTATTGTTGATAAAAGCAATTCATTATATATAATTAAGCGTTGTTTCAAAAGTACCTAATAAACAAATGTTACTATTTGAAGATTTTTAGTGAAATATCCTTGCAATAAAACATTAAACAATATAAAATAACGGTGTTGAAACGAATCAACTACTCATTAAGGGTTTGTTATGGCAGTTACATTAAAAGAGATTGCAAAACAGGCGGGAGTTTCGCCGAGCACTGCTTCACATGCTATAAGAGGAATTCATCCGGGCAAAAGGGCTTTGTCAGGAAAAACAATCCAAAAAGTACGGGAGGTTGCTGAAAGACTAGGCTATAGGCCCAATCTTCTTGCCGCCGGACTTGCAAGAAACAAGACTTTTTCTGTTGGTGTGCTGGTCGCAACTTTGAGAGGTAATTTTTACGAAAGAATTCTCGAAGGCATCACCGAAGTTATGCATCCGAATTTTACTCCCCTGCTGGCCATTCATAATTATCAGCCCGACCGCGAAAGAAAAGAAATTGAGGTTTTCATTGGCAAACACGTCGATGGAATAATCGCAGCGTATTCAGGCGATCCTGAAACAATGGCTATATATCGAGAAATTAGAGACGTACATAAAATGCCGCTGGTTCTCGTAGATCGCGGTATCCCGCAATTCAAAAGCTATGTTGTCAGAAGCGATCATTATATGTCAACTTATATTGCCACGCGCGAATTAGGCAGACTAGGGCATAAGAATATAATTTTTGCGCTTGCTGGAAGAGAAACTGAAAGTACTAAAACTTTGATGGATGGATTCAACGGTGCGATCTCCGAATTAGGATTGAACAATACCGCTGATATATTCTACAAAAAAACTCAATCATGGACTATTCATGAAATGAAAAGTTTTGCAGAAAATATTATTGATTATATCGGCAATCGCAAGCCTCAAACTACAGCATTGCTTCTTCAGGCAGACTGGCTAGCGTATGAAGTTTTGTCGGTATGCCAGGACCGGAATATTCGAGTCCCTGAAGACCTTTCAGTTATGGGTATTGAAGACTGCGATCCGAGTTCGCTGTCCTTTATCAGTCTAAGCACTGTAAAAGTAGAATTAAATGAAGTTGGAAGACGTGCGGCCGATCTACTCATTAAATTAATTAATGGAGAGAAGCCGGACGATCAGCCGTTGGTTATCAAACCTTCTGTGATTCTTCGCAAAACCACACGGCAATTATAATTTAGTCATCCTGTCTGGGCGGGAACAGAATAAATACTTTAGTATATGCGCACTTTCTGCGCGCACATGATATGGAGTTTTCTGTTATGAATAAAAAAAGGATTTGGACTGTTTGTTTAATCACTCTAACTGCTTTTGCTGCGCAATATTGCGAAGGCAAAAACATCTCAATAGTACCGGAGCCAAGAGAATACAAAACACTTGACTTGCCTGATTTTGCAATCGATGCAGATACCACAGTTTTTTACGATGGCAACTGCCCTGTCGAAACTTACGCGGCAAAACATTTAAAGAAAAGCATCAAAAAACATTACAATTTAAATTTGAGTCTCGCCAATGACCTCAACGGTGCAAACAAAAATACCGACGGCACAAAAATAATTCTGGGTGTTACAGAAAATCCTCTTATTAAAGAGTTCTGTAAAAACAATAAAATAGAAATCAATATGGAATTGCCGGGATACGATGGTTTCATTATTAAAAACGCACAATATAAATCATCCAATATTATCATTGTACTTGGCGCAAATCAGAGAGGCGTTACGTACGGAACAAGTGTTCTTTTCGATTTAATGAAAATCAAGAACGAAAAACTTCGCTGCCCCGCTGTTTATATTCGAGACTGGGCGACCATAAAATGGCGAGGCAGGCCGACAGAATACGTTTCACTCCAAACCGAAGACTCACTTGATACCTGCGTTCATTCGCGTATAAATTTCATCGATATACGTGATACCAACGCGCCGGGCGGTTGGGCTTTTTGCGGCAGTCCCGCAGGAGTTCCGATTGACAAGCCAAAGATAAAGAAAGTTATCGACAACGCACACGCAAGAGGAATTTTTGTGTTCGGCACTGTTTCATGCAGCGTACCCGAGGAAAAATCCGAAGACGTTTTGAAAACTTTCCAGGAATTTATAGATGTCAAAGCCGACGGTCTTTGGGCATCGTTCGACGATATGGGCCCCGGCAAAGATTCGCCTAAACTGATTGAGCAAATAATAAAATTTGCACAGGACAATAATATTACGCCGGACAAAATCGCAATTACACCGCCAAGCGGCTCATATCAGGAGATTGATACTGTCTGGAACAAGCAGGTTGTTGCTGTTCCGCAGGCCGAAAAGATGAAATGGTTTTTCACAAGAATCCCAAACAAATTCGATGACGATATGATGAAGAAATTCGGATTCGAATCACAACTTTGCTGGTGGCATAACTGGCCGAGACCGAAAGGCGGTATACTGAACGATTTCGCCGGTGGAAGACCGTTATACGACAGCAAATGGGCGTATTACGAATTACTGCCTCTTTCCGCAGGCTGGAATAATCCTTCAGATCAGGAATTACTTGCCGCGGCTAATTATACCGATACCGTTATGCTTTGGCAGTCAAGACCTGCTGATTACGATTGCCATGTACTTGGTTTGTGGGCGTGGAATCCGCAATCACATGATTTTAACGCGGTATCTCAAACAGCTTATTGTTATGTGTTCGGAAAAACGGCAGCACCAGCGGTAACGCTATTCGACAAAAAACTTTCGAAAGTAAAAACATATTTCACCACGCCATTATATAAAAACGTCAATCCTTCGCTTTGGCCGCCGAGACTTCTCGATGTCAACGACAGACCAACCGTGATGGAAATCTTTAATGAAATGGATCTGCTTATGCAGGTTATAGAACAAAGCGCACCAAAACAGAGTATGCTTTCAAATGGAAATCTTAAAATCGATTATCTCCAGCCGATGCGCGATATCGTTAGATATGGCAAAAAAATGACAATGCTGGATTATCCTGAATATACTTTTAAAGATTTTCCTGACAGAATGCTTGCTCTGGCAGACCAGAACAATATGGAATGTATAAAATCTGAAATTAAAAAGATCAAAGCCGATGTTGAAAAACAGTGTCGAAAGATTTCAAACGACCTTACAGGACTGAAATATATTGATGTATATGTAAAACAGTGGACTGATTATGTCTCTGATAGTGATTACTGGATTGCAGAATATAAAAAACTCCAGGCACAAAAGACTGAAGCAGAACAAAAACGGCAGGAAGCAAAAGAAAAATTTGAAAAAGCAGTCAAAGGCGATTTCTCTGATTTATTCAAATCGCAAAATAAACCTGCTGATGGTAAAGTCCTTTTAGAAATCTCTTCGCAAACAATTCATAAAGGAAGGTATCACGCACGCGGAATATGGGCAATGGGAATGTTTGAAGACAAAGCTGTCGCCATAGCTTCCCTGCCGCAGGAAAACTATAAAGAAAGCGATATGGCAATGCTTTCAACAGAAGTAACGATTCCTAATTTTACAAAAAGACTTTATCTTGAAGTTTATATTGCTCATATAGCTAAAGATTCGCAAACGCCGCCGCGAGAAGATATTCGCGTATCTGCGCTGCGGATCGATAACAAAACAATCTGGAATCAGGACTTGAATGTACCACTCAAAGGCTGGCAAATAAACGATATTACTGATGTTGCCAAATCTGGCGATAAGGTAACTATTCGCTTCCTTGTTTCCAATAGAGTTATTCCTGAAGGGTATGACACGATTGTGTTCTTCGGGCCGGCAAGATTAGTTGAAAGATAAAATAATTAATACAATTATAGGAAGGATAATTTTATGTTCAGCAGATTCAAAATTACAGCATTGATTATTTCGGCATTGTTTATTAATGCGGTTTCTATTGCCGCTGATTGTCCGATCGTTCCAACACCGAAAGAATACAAATCTCTCGGCGACGAATTCCAATTAACCGGAGAAACAGTTATCGTAATTGGCGATAACGCAACTGAAGTGGATGAATATGCCGCCCAAAAGCTTCAATCTTATATTAACAAAAAATTCGGCGTTAAACCGGAGATTGTAAAAGCAGCGGATTCGCAAAACACAAAATCAATGATTCTGCTCGGAACACGTCAAAGCTGCAATGAAATTGACCAGCTTTGCAAAGATAAAAATTTTGCTCTCGATGCAAATACACCCGGATTTGACGGATATATCATCGAGACAATCGAAAATGATAACGGCTATATCGTTGTTATAGGCGGTTCAAATGCACGCGGCGTTACTTACGGTATGACTTCATTTTTTGACTTGCTGAAAAAAGAAAATGACAAAATTATGTTCCCGGCTGTTTCAATAAAAGACTGGCCTTCAATAAAATGGAGAGGCAGAAATTGCGCCAAAGTCGTTAGTGAAGAAGCGTATGATAGTTATGTTCGCGCGAGAATAAATTACGTTGATACTCTCTATCCAATGGTCGGCCTGCCGAAAACCGGCTTTACTATCGATGAAGAAAGAATTACGAACGTTCTAAACCAGGCACATCGCAGAGGTCTTTTTGTTTTCGGCGTTGTTAATTGCGCAGTCAAGCCAGAATTTTTCGACAATGTATATGATTCTTATGTAAAGCTGCTCGATATGGGCGTTGACGGTATATGGCTCTCATTTGATGACGCAGGCGAAGGCCTTAACGCCGATATACTCATCAAACGTGTGCTTGATCTTGCAAAGAAACGCAATTTGCCGGATCACGCAATAGTAATGACTCCACCTGCAGGTTCATATCACAATATCGAAACATCCTGGAATAAGTATATGGCTTCCCAGCAGGGATTTGACAATATTACATGGTTCTTCACACGTCCGCCTTGTGATTGCGACCTTGAAACAGCACGCAAAATCGGTCTCAACACCAAACTTCCCGGCTGGTGGCATAACTGGGCACGACCGGCAAGCGGCCTTTTAAATTCCGCTTACGGCGTAAGTATGTATGATAAATCACCTTATTTTGAACCTATGCCTTTGGAAATCGGCTGGCATACGCCCACTTACGATGAACTTGCCGATGCTCCTAAATATTCCGATACCATCGTTGCCTGCACCGATGGACGCGAGGAATATGTAATGCCTGTTCTGGGTTATTGGGCGTGGGATCCTGCCAAACACAACTGGGACTCTGTCAGAACTTCCATTTATACTTTCGTTTATGGTGCCGCACAGGTAAACGATGCCAAAACATTCGATGATAGTTTTATAAAATTGAAAAATCTCTTTAAGCGTATGCATTACAAATCTCAATCACCTGATCTATGGCCGCCAAGACTTATCGACCCCGCAAAAAAACCGCAGGCAATCGAGTATGTGAGCGCTATGGATAAAGCTCTGAAAAATTTAAAGGCAAACGCACCAGCGGCAACAATGCTTGATGCAAAGAGACTGGAGTCCGTTTATTTTGACGCAATGCAGGATACTGTCGATTACGGCATAAAACTGACAAGTTACGATTATCCTGAATATTGGCTTAAAGATTTTGACGAATCGATGATTGCACTTACCAAAAAAGATTCACAAGCCGCAGCCAAACGTCTTGCTGAAATTAAACCAAAAGTTGAGGCGCAGCTTGCGGAAATATCTGCAGGTTTGAAGAATATTAAAGGCATAAACGAATATGTCAGCTACTGGAATGAAAAACTTTCAGGAATTGAATACTGGCAAAAACAGATAAAGTCGCGAAAAGCCAAAAAAGTAAAAGAACAACAAGACCGTCAGGAAATTGCTCAAATATGGCAATCGTCCCCAAAGGCAGATTATAGCAAACTGCTTGCCGCTATGGACAACAGACCGAAAGGCAAAGTTCTACTCGAAATTAAACCTGCTCAATTTGAAAAAGAAAGTTCATATTCCTGGACAGGCAGCGGATGGGCAATGGGACTTACCAAAGCAGGTAAGAATGAAGCATTCGCGATTCAATTCGATGGAACGTGCAACGCTCAAGATACGGCAAGTCTTAACGGCAAACTGGTTGTTCCGCAGCATAAAGGCAAATTGCAAGTCGCTGTTTTTGCAACACATATTTATGACGACAAAAACAATCCCCCTGCCAAAGGCAACAGAGTGAGCGTTGTTCAATTCGACAGAAAATGGGTATGGGTGCAGGATTCTACCAACGATATGACAGGACACGAATGGGTTGTATTCGATTTGGCGTGGAGCGATGCAGGCCCTGTTTTGGCCGGCGATGTTTTGCCGATTAACTTAATTGTGTACAGTCACGAAACAACTTCTAATCTGAAGAGTACGGTTTTGTTCGGGCCTATTCTTGTTTTAGAAACTGAATAAAGGAAAATGAAATGAATGATAAGAATCTTCCGGTAACACGGCCGTCAATGATGATGTTTCAGCCCTATAAACAAAATGTGAAATGCTTTCTTGTCGTTATCGCATTGGTAGTAGGACTGATTGTCGCTGTTCAATTATTTTTATGGTTTTAATGGGTGTTTATTATGCGTGGTTTAGCTGTCATAGATATCGTTGTGATTATTAGTTATTTCGTCGTTTTGATTGTTCTCGGGATTTTGTCGCATAAGAAAGTTTCAAATCAGGGAGATTTTTATGTAGGCGGCAGAAAATTCGGCAAATTTATGGTAATGATGCAGCAGTTCGGCTCCGGCACTAGCAATACGCATCCAATTCTTGTCGCAGGCGCCGTGTATACCTTCGGAATGGCGGGAATCTGGTATAGCTGGCTTTATATGCTGTTTATGCCCGTGCTGTTTTTATTATTGCCCATAATCAGACGCTTAAGAATTTACACAACTGCCGACTTCTTCGATTTAAGATACGGCAAAGGCTTGATGCCTTTCTTTGCAATAAGCTGTCTGGCAAGCGTATCAGTTGCGACAGGCACAATTCTTATCGGTATGGGACAGGTTGTTGAAGGCATCACCGGCGGAAAAATCCCGGCGAACTTCACTGTTTTGGTAACTGGCATCATAGGCCTGATTTACGCTTCATTCGGAGGAATGATCGCCGCTGCATTGGCCGACTGTATACAGGGATTTTTGATCGTAGCGCTTTCATTTATGCTCTTGCCTCCGATGTGGTTAAGGGTCGGAGGAATGGAAGGGCTTCACGCAGCTCTGCCTCCTGAAATGTTTTCACTGGCAATGCCAAGTACCGCAACTACAGACCCCGCAAAAACTATCGGTTTATTTGCAATATTTATGCTGTTTATAAATGGTATGCTTGGTAATCTTGCCGAAGGCAGCGTACAAACTCTTCAGGCAGCCAAAGACGAAAGCACCCTTCAATGGGGTAATCTTTTCGGCGCGATGCTCAAACGCATCTGTACCGTCGGCTGGGCACTGGTTGGTTTATTTGCGATAGTGATTTGGCCGAAACTCGAAAACCCCGAACTATGCTTCGGAATGGCCGCAAGAGAATTTCTGCCCGCAGGTCTTACAGGCCTTATGGTGGCGGCAATGTTCGCCGCAGGAATGAGCACAGTATCTGCAATGCAGGTTATCGCGTCTGCGATTTTCACAAGGAATCTGTATTCAAAATATTTAGTAAAAAATAAAAATGACGGACATTATCTGCGTATAGCGCGATTAGCAGGACTTGCCCTGGTGATCGCAGGAACTTTTACCGCTTATCAGTTCACAAGCGTAACTAAATCCGTTGAATTCTGGTGGAAATTGACCGCAATGGTCGGCCCGGCAATGATGATCGGCCTGTTCTTCTATAGAGGCAACAGTTGGGGTGCTTGGGCTTCAATCATCATTTCTTTCGGAATATGGTTCTATTTAGATCGCTATTTAGGCCAAACAGACCCCAAATGGAAGACTATATGGTATCAATCGGCTGTGTATGTTCCAGCTTCGGTATTAGCATATTTTGTCGTAAGCCTTCTAACAAAGCCGGAAGATGAAAGAAAACTAGCCAGATTCTATGCACGCTTAAATACACCGGTTGGCAAAGAAAATATTCTTGTAGAAGCAGGTCTGGAATCAAGTGAAGATAAAAGCATATAATTGCGGCTGTTAAATAATATCAAAAAATAATTAAAATTACACCGTATACTATTGACACCTTTTGAAAAAAGTGCTATATTTAAATTGTTGAAACGATTCAACGTTTTGTTGCACCGCTTTAATAAAGTTTAGCTGATTAGGAAATCGAATGATTTTCGGAGAGATGGTTATGAAAAAAAACAAAGGTTTCACTCTCGTTGAACTTCTGGTTGTTATTTCAATCATTGCAACTTTGCTTGCTGTGTTAATGCCTTCTTTGAACAAAGCAAGATTGATCGCGCAAAGAGTGGTCTGTATGAACAGCGCTCGCCAGCAATTTCTATCACAACTAACTTACACACAATCCAATAATGGAAAGTTCGCGACTTTCTGGTCACTTTCCCCATGGACTGTCCGTGATGAAAAGCAAATTATTTCTAATGGTCAGCAAATGTGTCTTGCGTATGATTTATATAAACCTTACATGAAAGATTCAGGCATTTTTATTTGTGCATCAATCAGGCATCTCGCGAAAGAAGCTCCAAAAGATTGGGGAATGTGCGCAGAAACCAAATGGTATGATGTTGGTTATAGTCAAGGTCTTGACAAAGGCGGCTGGGATGGCGTACGACCAAATACAAATCCAAAACAACTGCCGAATTATATTTGCATTCCCTACAACTGGTACGCTGGTTTCGTGCCTGTTGCATCAAGCACAACAAATGCAACACCATATTCAGATTTGAAATTTGTATCATCAACGCCGGCGTGGCCGAAACAGGCTGCTGATTGCACATCAGCAAAAGCCGTTATATCTCACGTCTTTATGACTGAAAAAGGCTATTCTAAATTCCGTGATATGGGGCATGGCGGTTCTTCACAATGGCTTAACATAACAGCAAGAGAAAACGAATCTTTATTCGCGAAGAATACTAAAATTAAATCTCTCGATAATCCGGTTGTTTATGGTGACGGCCATACCAAATACATCATGAAAAATGATATGCGGCTTCGTGCAACAGCAAACGGCGGAAATTTACAGATCGCCTGGTAAAAAATATTAAATGTGAAATAAAAAAAACCTAAGCCCCCCGCTTAGGTTTTTTTATGTAAATAATTCGGCAAACGATTAATTATTATTCAATCCTTTCGCTTGCAGGAATATGTATGTAAGTTATCGCGCAGTTCCCGAAGAATCCGTGAAAATCCTTTTTCTGCGAATCGGACTCGTCGAAGAAACCGCCGTTCCAGAGAGCAAACAAATTTTCGCCTTTTTCATCAAGTTTGATTGAAAAACTTCCGGCAGTAATATAACCGTATTTCTCGCGATAGAAGGGATGCAAAAACGCAATCACTTTTTTGATTCCAGTTTTGGTATCATACTGAACAACAGGTGTGCCGTCCTGAAATGCAACGCCGTGAGCGCCTGGGCAATAATAAATGTATCTGCCCTTCGGACTGCGTTCCATTGCGCAAGTATAACGAATCAAACCGGGCCAGTTGATCCCTTTTGCGGTGAGTTTTTCTGAATCAGGATCGAAAGTAAACATTTCACCCTGCTTTGTAACGCCCCAAATCAACCCATCAGTACCGCGATTTAACGTATTTGCGCGAATCATATCAACTTCCAGCGGCTTTTCTTTCTCAACAATTTGATGTTTGCCGGAAAAGTGAGGCATTCGTGTTTCCATTTTTGTAAAGCGATTTGTTTTCGGGTCATATTTGACCATATGCACATTTGGATCAGGATCATATATATAACTTGAATAGACATTTCCCGTTACTTCATCGATCATTATCGCGCGCCACCACCATATAATATCTTTCGGAGGATAACCGCACCAGATAACGCTGCGAGTTTTGATGTCCCACGCGAGAAACTCGCCAAAGAAGCCCACGCCATAAAGAATCCCTCGCTTTGTATCAATTCGATGATATGGCCAGGAGATTCTTTTCGCGGGAATGCCGTAATCTGTCATATCACCGGTCAGCACATTAAAACTTAATATATGGCCGCCATCATACCCCGTAGCATATTCTACTTCCGAAGGTTCAGGATAAATCGTCCAATAAGTACAGAGCCACATATTAGGGCCGTCATAAAAATCAAGATAGCCGTGTATTTTCGCATCTTTCATTTGTCCATCTGGAGTACCAAGCATTTTGTGAATTTCCGGCAGGCAGCGAAGTTTTTTTGTCGCCGGGTCATACTCCACAGCATAAAGATGACCATCATAAGGATCGGTATCGCCGAGCGTGGAATAAAATTTACCTGTCGGCTGATAATAAGCGGCCTGCGACCAGTTTGACCATTCTCGTGAATAAGATGCGTTTGGATCGGCAGGCAATTTCGACGAAGGCCCAAAAAATCTCGGCGTTGCAGGAACTATCCCGAACTCGATTGTCGGCGGCTCTTTGGCAACGATTGTCTCACTATCCCAATATTGTTTTAGAGATTCGGGAATCTCGAGCATTTTTTTGTCTTTATCAACAACAACCTTGGCAGTGTATAAAAGTTTATGCGCATCCAGCTTTTCTGCTTTTTCTTTCCGCCATTGTTCGTAAGAAGTGAGCAAATTTGACTCTGGCACTTCAAGACCAGCCCTGTCTGCTTTATATACTTTGGGATTACTCATTTTATGTCCGCTCCGATTAGGCAACACATTAACAATACAATAGTTATAACGCCTATTAAAAGGTATTTTAATGTCTTCATACTATCCTGAAACAACTAAATTATTATAATTTAAATGCCCGAAAAAACAATTAAATTTAGTATCATTTATTAATTATTGTTGATATTTAGTACTTTTTGGTTATAATTGAGATATGCTTTTACATGATGAAAAACTAGAAAAAATACTTGAACTCCTGAAACTTCAGCCTTACTGGAAAACAAAAGATTTGGCTGCAAAACTCGGCACAAGCAAATCGACTGCCCAAAAGTGCCTTCAGGAATTGCACGAGGTCGGATTGGTCGAGCGTGTGCACGGCGGCGCACGTCAGAAAAATATCACCGCAAACACACCGGTCAGCGTTGACAAAAGAATGAGCGAGGATTTCCCCGCCAAACAAAGAATGTGCGCTGAATCATTCAAGTTTATCCCAAAAAGCGGATATATTTATCTCGACGCGGGAACTACTATTTTGCCTCTGGCGCAAAGAATCGCTGAAAATTCAAATGGAAAAAATATCGTAATAGTAACAAATGACGTTTCGATCGCGGTAGCACTTGCGAAATCACAAATACATCATATTCTGCTCGGCGGCCATATTCATCCGGTAACTCAAAGCATCAGCGGAACAGAAGCAATGAATCAGCTTTCTAAATATTCTTTTGACGTATGTTTTATATCGGCTGACTCAATAAGTCCGCAAGGAAACGTCAAAGCGGTTATCGTAGAAGAAGCCAATCTCAAGAATATGGCGATGAAATTGTCAGCGGTCAAAATTTTAATGGCGGCTTCAAGCAAATTTTTCAGCAGTTCAGGCGTTCAACTCTCCCACCTTGCCGATTTCAGCGGATGGGTAACTGACAAAACCACGCCTGCGATGACAAAACTTTGCTCATCTGCGGGAATTGATTTAATAAAGGCATAATATGGAATATCGCGGAATTTATAACTTCTTTGATTCTTCAAAAATAGAACCTTATCCTATTTCTAAAAGAACCAACAAGGTGAAAATTGAAAATCTCGTTTTACCTGATAACGCAATTAAAAGCGATTATAACGTATCCAACGAGAACAAAGAGCAAATTGAAGAAATCGCGGAAAAGGTCGTCCAATTACGAAAAGAATCCAAACCTGTTATATTATTCACAGGCGCACATTCAATTAAAAATGGACTTGGGCCGCTCATAGCCGATCTTGTCCGGCGAGATATATTAACTCTTGTCGCGGGGAATGGAGCGACAACGATTCACGATTTCGAGCTGGCTTTGATCGGAGAAACAAGTGAATATGTGCCGATGGCTCTCGAAAAAGGACAGTTCGGTATGGCGTATGAATTTGCATATATCAACGCTGCACTGTCAACCGGGAACAAGCATAAACTGGGGTATGGTGAAACGCTTGGACGAATGATTTGCGACAAACTCTATCGCGACGAAATCTTGAAAAACGCCGCGAATGCCGAATCGCCAAGGGAATTTAAATATCCGCATTTCAGCGTTCTTGCAGCTTGTTACGACAAGAAGATTCCGTTTACCGTTCACGTGGGAATCGGCACCGATGTAATCGATCAGCACCATTCTTTCGACGGACAGGCCAAAGGCGGATGCAGCGGACGAGATTTTTTGATTTACACAAATCAGGCGACAAGATTCACCAAAGGCGGAATGGTATTCAATATCGGCTCTGCTGTTACCGGCCCCGAAGTTCTGCTAAAGGCTGTTTCCATGGCCGCAAATACGGGGTTTAAACCTGACAACCTTATGACCGCTGATTTTGATGTCCGTCAATATGAACCGTCAAAATCAAATGATGAAGCCAGCGCAGGATATTATTTCCGCGACCAGAAAAGCGTAGTAACCCGCATACCGCAGGCCTTTAATGGAAAAGGCTATTATGTGCAGGGTAATCAAAAACAAACATTTCCATTGTTATACAAGAAAATAATAGAAAAACTTATATGAAAATTGAACACGTAAATAAAATCATTTCGTCAATATCTAAAGTATCAGTTGCTGTTTATGGCGATTTCAGTCTCGATGCCTATTGGATGATGGACAGCCGAGGCGGCGAAACAAGCGTTGAGACTGGATTAAGGGCCAACGCTATTGCCAAACATTATTATTCATTGGGCGGAGCCTCAAACATCGTGGCAAATTTAGCGACTCTCAAACCCAGAGTATGCAAAGTTTTCGGCGTTGTCGGCAACGATATTTTCGGCAGAGAAATTATAAGACAATTCGCAGAGCTGAAAGTCGATACTTCTGGACTTGTCATTCAGAAAGAAGATTTTGATACGATCGTTTTCGGCAAACCTTACATCAGCGGACAGGAAAAACCAAGGATCGATTTTGGATTTTTCAACAGACGAACGGAAGAAACAGATAATCTGATCATTTCCAATCTTCGCAAGGCATTAAAAGATGTCGATGTTCTTATTTTCAATCAGCAAGTACCAGGCTCAATTAACAACGAAAACTTCATAGCCGCGGCAAACGAGCTTTTCAACGAATTCAGCCATAAACTCATAATACTTGACAGCAGGCATTACAGTTGCAGTTTTGCTAATGTATATCGAAAGACAAACGCGGTCGAAGCGGCCAAGATGTGCGGTGCAGAAGCAAAATACTGCGATGTTATCCCGATAGATAAAATAAAACAATACGCAGGTGAACTCTACAACAAAACAAAAAAAGCGGTATTCGTAACACGAGGCAGCCGCGGGCTTGTGGTCGCCGAATCATCCGGCATTTATGAAATTCCGGGTATTCAGCTTCTCAAGAAAACCGATACCGTCGGATGCGGAGACACAACTCTGGCAACAATCGCTCTTTGCATGGCTACCGGCGTAAGCGCAATTGAGGCTGCGACTGTCAGCAATTTTGCGGCATCGGTTACCGCGACTAAATTATTCCAAACCGGCACTGCAAACGCCGATGAGATTCTGGAAATCGCCAAAGACGTGGATTACATTTATCAGCCGGAACTTGCAGACGACAGAAGAATCGCGAAATTTATAAATGGAACAGATATAGAAATCTGCTGCGCTGTCGAAAAACTGCAATTAGGAAAGATAAAACACGCCGTTTTCGATCACGACGGCACGATCTCCACACTTCGTCAGGGATGGGAAGCAATTATGGAGCCGGTAATGATTAAAGCAATTCTCGGCGACAGATATAAGACTGCCGATGAAACGACTTATCACCGCGTCCGCGACCGCGTTCGTGAATATATCGACAAATCAACAGGGATCGAGACCATAAAGCAAATGCAGGCACTTGTCGAAATAGTAAAAGAGTTCGGACTGGTATCACCTCAGGATGTGCTTGATAAATGGGGATACAAGAAGATTTACAATGATGCGCTTATGCTGACGGTCAACGACAGAATTTCAAGATTTCAGCGAAACGAGCTTAACATCAGCGACTTCACCGTTAAAGGATCGCTTGAATTTTTAAAAATGCTGAAAGCCCGAGGAGTCAAACTTTATCTGGCAAGCGGAACTGATTTTGACGATGTGGCTAATGAAGCAAAAGTACTCGGCTACTCTGATCTTTTCAATGGCGGTATTTACGGTTCCGTAGGCGATTCGGCTGCGTTTTCAAAAAAAATGATAATTGCTAAAATTATGACTGAAAATAATCTGCACGGTTCGGAATTATTGGTTGTAGGCGATGGGCCTGTCGAAATGCGTGAAAGCAGAAAACGCGATGGCTTGGCTCTTGGCATAGCGAGCAATGAAGTCCAGCGATTCGGCATTAATCTCGAAAAACGAACCAGACTAATAAAGGCAGGCGCCAATTTTATTATCCCGGATTTCTCACAATTGAAGCATATCGAAAAACTTCTGTTTGTGAAATAATATTACGGAACGGACTGCATCCAGTTATCCGCAAAGATCACGAAATCTTCAAAGTTGATAAGTGAATCTCTGTTAATATCAGCCCCATTGCACCAGTCAGGAGAAGCACATTGATCGAGCCAACTGCCGCTTAGCAACCTAAGATCGGCGAAATCAACATTTTTATCATTGTTGAAATCGGGATTAAAGACAAGATTTTTAATCTGCCGGGCGGATAATATATTATTGTAGATTCTTACTTCGTCGATTTTGCCGAATGTGTACGACCACGTGTTGCTCACAACATCATAAGCGGCGCCAATGCGGGGTCGCTGCGGAGGCAGAAAGTTTCCAAAAGTACCATCCATCGGGAATTCGCCAATGGTCTCGCCATCGAAATAAACCTTATAGCCCGCCGATAAATCAATCGCGTCAACAGTTATTGCCAGATTATGCCATTCGGATAGAATCGTATTTGCAGGCAAATTGGTTACAACAGGATCACCTTCGCTTAAGAATAATTTCAGACTTAGAGTATTTGCACTCGCCGGATAAAACGACGGATAGCACCACGCGCCTATATTCGCAAAGCCTGAATATGAAGGATTGCCAGAATCAAGTTTTATCCACATCGCGAACGTAGCACAGCCATCGCTGAAATCGCCCTCATATTTACCGCTCAAACAGGAATACAAATCGAGATACCCGCCCGCCACCTCGACAGAGCCGCTGCCTGATATTGCATCTGTTGAGAAATTACAATTGCCGACCAAAGAAGCGTCATTGGCATATTCTGATGCATCCAAGCCAATATTGTTTATGTTGTCGAATCGCCACCAGCCTGTGAGTTCAGCACTGGCAGACAACGCGAAAATGCACAAAACCATAAACAATAATATTAATTTATTGGAAGTTCGCATATATGTATCCTGTCGGACTGGTATCATAAGAAATATTCACTACCCTGCCGTCTGCTAAATTAACCGTCCAATTTGTTGAACTGTTTGCGGTTACGGTTTGTACAAGGGATGATCTGCTGGAACTTAGCGGAACTAGCAAAGTTAAGAATTGTACCGTTCCTGAACCTGATCGTTTGTACTGTACAGTTGTAGCGGTTGTATTTGTTGCACCGATTTTCCAGCCGAGAATTTCAGGCGTTGTTTGGCCTGAAGTTTTATAAAAAGACAAACCCGAAGTTATAAGCGGAACAATTTCAAGATTGGCCATACCGGAGTTTGTAGTTGTAACCCAGTTTGTATTGCGAACCGATGTGCTTGTAGTATTCAAGTGCCAGCGTACATCATAAGTATGACTAGAAGAATCTCTGGCAACCATCGTATCACACACAATGAAAATATCAGGTTTAAGAAAATATATTCTTCTATAATGGCGTGCGGGATAGACCCAGCCCTGTCCCCAGTCGCTATCGTCCCAGTATGGATACGCATCGGAATTTCCCTGGCCTGCTTTGCCATAAGCATTTTCGTATACGCCTGAAGCGAAATCGTGCGCCGAATCCGTTATCCATCTGCAATCTGAAACAGGCGTATAAGGCATTTGCACAGGCTGCGGAGTTCCCCAGCTTCTTCTCTGCGGACGATTATCAACCATTACAGTATTATGAGAAAAAGCATCCATCGCATATTCAGACATTGGGTTATCGGTATAATCTACACGTTCCGAATCAAAAAGAATTTTCCGGCCGTAAGCCCAAAGCACAACATTCAGCTTATCCTGATGCGCATGTGCCTTGCCGATTGGGCCGACATCAAAGCCCAGATAATTCGCATTTGACGACCACCCGCTTCGCATCGCGATATAGCCGGCATAAGGCAGTATCGCGGAACTGTATGCAGGAGCGGAACCCTGCGAGCCGCTTGTCGCAATATATTTGAAATCAGAACGCGATGGATAATACTGGTAATATGAATTCAGAAAACTTCTGACATCTAATTCATAATTATCACTATATGAAGGGTCTTTGCCGTCAGGCGCCATAATTTTTACAAACGAATCAAGAGGCGTTTCACACAATGGAATGATTTGATTTACATTCAATTCATTTTCGCGCTCAACAGCTTTCGCAAGGTCGGAAATAGTAAAATAATTATAAAAAGCCTGTGCATAAGCCGGCGTTAATTCAATACCCATACCGTCAGGCAAATAGCTTTCCGTCATATCACCGAGTACGGTTTGACAAACGTAATTCCGCCATTCCGTCGATTCCGAAAATTCCGGGTAGAATACTCCGGTGCTGTAAAGCCCTGCCATTGCGAAAGTAAGCCAATTACCGGAGGTCGCATGGTTTAAACGCAGATGCTTAGCCTGTTCGTACGCAGATTTGACTGCAATGATCATCGTATCATCATCGAATAACGGAGAATCCAGACAGTACGCAAAAGCATTCAACCAGCCCGTACGCATTCGAATACCTGTCGCGATCGTCGTCCAATAATGATTGTCAACATCTGCCGCCTTGGTTACCTGCCCAATCCAGCTCCGCATTACATTAAGATAATCAGTAACAGCCGGATATTCAGTTCCAGAATACCAATACGCCCTGCCGAGCGTTTCAAGAAAATACATCCTGTACCAATTCCCCGAAAGCTCTGGAGTATTAAGCCAATCGTAATCGCCGTTAGGAAGCCAATAATTATTATTGTAAAGGCCGGTGTGATTGGCGAAATCGTACGCATAAGTTAAATCAGAAGCTGTCCCCTGTGAAGGAACTTTAATATGCGGATCCCACCACCAGACTTTTTCTGTCCGCTGTCTTAGATATTTGGCAAACTCTTTTCGCGCATTAGTATAGTTGCCTTGCTGAACGGCAGTTTTGACTGCGTTAAGACCGGGGTAATTTACATTAAGAACGGTATTAAAAAATTGACTATCCGTCAAAACTGTATCTGTTGCGGTTGGCTTATAAATAAATTTATCACTTGTTGCAAGTTGCCAGCCGCTGCCCTGCTTTGCAAGAAGAGCCGCATTGTTTTCGTCAGTTCCGCACGGATTATAAATATTATAAATTTCCTGCTGTGCTGAAGTAGTCAGAATCCGTTTCGTTGAATAACTTACAAATAAACGATTGCGTTTATCTATCGAAAGCACCTGATTATAAAAAGTTTCAGGCGACGCCTGCGAAGCATTATCATTCCACGGCGTAACTAAATTCGTCGGCGTTGCCCACGACTGGCCGCTTTGTTTATAAGCATATTTCAACGCTCTGTCGTTACCCAAAATATCCGCCGCGACAATATGAAGAATACCGCTTGTATCGCACACCATACTTGCACGAACAAGCCCCGTAATAGTTTCGGGTGAATTCCAAGCCGTAACAGAATTTGGCTGCGTTGATTTGAAGTATGTACAATATTTGCCGGCTCCGCCAGTGTACGGATTTAAAATTACGTGAAGATAGCCGTTATTATCTATTGATATGCAGGGCCAATTAAATTCGTTTGGTTCGCCATTGTCAGAATTGCCAATTAGCACCACATTTTTAGAACTTGTGCCGCGGTCATAAGTAATCCCGTAAATTGGCGTACCTGCTGTACCGTTAGCTGTTCCGCACGGGAAAACAATATGAGTTTTATTATTCTTAGTTACAAGAACATTCGATTGATTATTAAATCCCTGTCCGGCAACCTGAATAGTCGTAAGTGCCACAGGGGTCGAGAAAGAAGGATTCCCGTTGGTATCCTTTGAAACCATAATAAGGCCCAGAGTATTTACGCCGTTCTGCATATAGCGAATCAGAAGCGACGGCGGCCCGAAATCATTGTTGCCGTCTTTGCATTCCATAGTAACATCAAGAGGCGAACCCAGAATAACATACGCACTCCAAGATTTACCTCTGTCTTTAGAGTGCATCAGGCAAAAACCGATTGAGGATGGATTTGCGATTGCGTAAATCGAATTATAATTATCTACATAAATTCTCTTTTCGCTGCATACTTGATAAGTGCCATCCCATTGCGTATGTTCGCTGAAGATCGCATCTGAATAATCCGACCTGTATTTTACGCCGTTATAATCTGTTACGTCAACCCAGTAATCGCCTTTAAAATATTCGAAATCATCTGGCCCGAAAGCAGCAGGTGCGGGCGTATAGCGTGGATTATATCCGAAAAGCTCACGTTCATGTCTGAAATATGTTTGATGCTGAATCGGGGCATTTACGCTATTTATCCCAGGCCTGATTTCAGGAGCATTGCCTATATATGTTATCTCTGCACCAACACCAGGTCCCGCGACCCATTTCGGAAAAACAGTATCAGGCATCGGCGAAATAGTTGAAAAATAAAAATTATCCATATTATAGGATGGAGCAGTGCTTGTATAAGAAGTTGAATTGTACGCGTTTCTCACCCCGATAGCATCAAGACCCGAAGCAAATTTATTCGTACCGCTTAAAATAACGCCCGAAACATTCCCTGCCGCAAACCATTGCTGCGAATCGGTACCCCATTGATAAAGCTGCACATCGGCCATCGTACTGCCGGCTTGATTATAAACGTGCATTTTTACTCTATAAGTAGCTGTCGAGACAGTACCTGCTATCGGAGAAAGCTGAACAGTGTAAGCTGAACCCGTTGATGTGTTCTGCTGCGCCTGCGCAATAATAGAAGCACCGCCCAAAATAATCGCGATCCAATTTCGATTAGTGCTTGCGGTGAGATTATCACTTTGAGAATAGAAAAGCCCAACAACCGAATGATAACCTGTCGTGCCGGAAAGATACTGAAAATCAAAACCAAGCCAGAATTCGCTTACCGTCCCTGCAACAGTATTCGCAGGTATTGAATCCTGACCTAAAAGGGTATAAAGCTGCGCTACAGTATTAGCACCATTTTTTCTTTTAAGCTGCGCATTTATGTAGCCGGAATAAATGTTAAAAACCGAATCGCTGCCTGATTCAACTCTTTGAAGCCAATTATTGGCATTCCAATTTTGCAGTATTGTCCCGCAACGGACATTCGCCGAGATAATCAGTAATAATATAAGTGAAATCAGTTTGCTTTTCATCTTCATTCCATAAACAACAAGTACTGTTGAAGCCCTTCAACATTATATTAAATTACGACACCCGATACAAGCAAAAAGGAATTAAAATGGCAAATTTTAGCTGTTTTCCTGCATTGATTTCAGCATAGCGATGACATTTTCAGGTTTTGCGCCCGGCGGAATCGTATGCGATGGGCAAACAATTACGCCCCCATCACGGCCAAGATCGAGCAAATGTTTTGTTTCCTGATATACCTGCTCTTGAGTACCGAAGGCCAGCGCATCCTGCGTACTTACGCCGCCCCAGAAACAAAGCCGTTTTTTATAAGTTTTTACCGTCCAATCGACATCGATAACCTCCGGCTGGAAGGGATTGAAACTATCTACTCCTATTTCGATCAAGTCGTCAAAAAGCTCCTGTACTTTGCCGCAGGAATGGATCGAAACAAATTTTCCCGCATCCCGAACAATTCCATACATTTTTTTTATATAAGGTTTAATGTACGTCCGCCACATCTTCGGCGAAATCATAAGACCCAACTGCGTCCCCCAGTCATCGCCGAAATGAACACCTTCAAATTCAAGATTGGCTATCGCGCGTTTTAGTACCGCACAATTATAATCGCATATCCTCCCGAAATATTCTGTAACAAAAGTCGGGTCGGCGGCAAAATCCATCATCAGATTTTCCATCCCTCGCATCGCCCACGCCCTTTCCCACAATGAAAGATTTAACCTTGCCTGTCGGTACTTGCCATCAGCTTTTGCTTTATTGAAAGTTTCACGAGCCTTGGAAAAAAATAAATCCGGCAGCGCTTCGGGAAATTCATAATCTTTAAAATTTTCTGGCGTGATCCAGGCATTTTCAGGCACACCAATGTTTTTATCCTGTGTACGATTCCAGATAACACCGAAAACATCCTTATAAAAGCCCCGCCTGACAATTTCGCCCGCGGGTTCGAGATCAACCCTCGCCACCGGCAGTTCAATATATTTGCTGATATAATTTTTATCTCCCGTGTATGCGGCCATCTCCGCTTCCATATCGACAGTACAACGCACTTCACACGGTACGTGATCGGCAGGTTTATGCGTTAATGCGGCTATCATCCGTTCAACCGGCGGCATTTTCATTTCCATAAAATCCTTTACTTGAATTTCGCATTGTATTCATCAACAATTTGACCAACGATACGAATACGTTCCAGATTTCCGGTAGATGAAATTTCGTCTGAAATACCAAGCACCAGTTTAGGAGCGAAAAGCTCTATACATTTTTTTGTATATTCGATAAGCGTTTCTTCGGGAAACATATCATCGAAAAGAATCGCAGGAATTCCATCCATCATTACCATATCCTTCGGCAACGCTTCGCGAATTTCCCCCAGCGTAACATCGCCCTGTGGTTTTGGCGTTATCGCTTCGATCCCATCGAGACCGGTTTGTGAAAGATATTTAAGCAGCGGTTTGGTTTCGCCATCCCAATGCGATGAAACAAATTTGCCCGCCTTATGCAGCTTTTCACATCTTCTGCGACAGGCCGGCAAATGATATTTTAAAAACAATTCTTCGCCAATAGTCCCCGCGTGAATATTTTCACCAAAATTAAGTATATCGATCGGTGATTTATTTATGAGCTCGATTAATTTGTTATGACAGAATTCAAGTGATTCAAAATAAGCATCTACAGTCTTTGGCCAGTCTAAAATAGCGTAAATACCTTTCTCCACCCCCATTTTCGAAAGGTACAAATCTTGTATGTTCATTCGCGGGATATACATCGTGGGAGCGCCAAGCCCTTTCCATTTTTCGGCAATTTTGTCATACTCTTGCTTGTCAAAACGCCAATCAGCGTGTAATTCCCGCCACGTCGCAACTTTCAATTCATCTTCCGTTTCAACTTCACGTTTGATATGAATCGGCACATCGCTGTTGGGAGTATTTCGCAAAATAACCTTCTGGCAGCCAACGGGTGTGCTTATAATTTTCTCAAAATCCGTATCATTGAGCATTCGGATTGTTTCTTTTACTTCACAATGTTCGATTCGCTTGAAACTGAAGCGGTAATCATAGATTCTCGCCGAACAGCCCAAAGAACGATAAATATCAGGCAAATCCATACCGGCATATTTTTGCGGAAAAGGGGTTTTGAAAAATTTTCTGTCATAAAACCACGCCCCTATTCTCGGCTGCCAGATAATTTTCCCGCCCGCTCTGCCAAACACAACATCAGTATGAAGTTTGTTGAAATCCGTCGTCATTCGTCCCCCAAATTGAAATTATTCAGAATAATTTCCGAATTTTCGCCAGACATCAAGCATTAATTCGTATCTCTCAAGTTGCATACCTGTATAAATGCAGTTGCTTGTCGAGAAAATATAACCGCCGCCTGGCATACCGTGCTTGAGCGCATATTGTGCGGATTCTACTACTTCCTGCTCTGTTCCAGTATCCATCAAACCGCAGTTTACATTTCCAATAAGACAAACTTTTTTACCGATCATTTTTTTTATCTCGGCAATATCGATACCGCCCTGCGGATCAAGGCTGTGGATCGCGTGCGGTCTGGCATCGACAAGATAATCAAGTACAGGCATAATATTGCCGTCAGTGTGTTTAATTGTGTAATAGCCCATCTGGCGATAAGCAGAAATAAGCTGCTTAAGATACGGCGCGACAAACTCACCAAACATCTGCGGCGAAAGAAACGGCCCCGTATTAAGACAATAATCACAGCACATTCCAAAACAATCGAGCACACCACGCTTCTTTATATAGGCAGCTCTTTCAATCGCATCATCTATTTTTTTCTGCGCTTCGTCTTTGAGTTTTTGAGGATTGTCGGCAATGGAACTAATGAACTCCAGCATTCTGTCGCCTGCGGGCACATCATACGTTGCGTCGCCGTGCATCATAAGCAAAAATTCATCACCGCTTTTCTCACGAATTTTTTCCAAAACTGCCAGCGTATTTCCAAGCCTGTCGTTACCCCATAATTCCGGCCCATTGACAAATATAGCACTTTGTTCAAATCGCCGGGCAATACTAATAAACAGACCTGCCATATCATCTATATGCAGTGCCTGTTCAGATGAGTGCATTTGATCCCATTGATGATAAGACCTGTGGCGAGGATGAACTTTTCCAAAAGCCTGCATCGTCAAAAAGAAAACCAGTTCAAAATGAGGCACTCTGCCGGGCGGCTGCTTACCTTCCAACGCCATTATAAACTTCTGTTTGGGGGTCATCATTTTTTCTCGCAACATAACACGGTTTTTTTATATCTTTTTTAGTCTCTTATAAATTCTACCATTTAAAGAACCAAACCCAGTTGAATTGATACGACTACAAAATAACATAATTTCCTTGAAAATCAAATAAAATCGTATTATTATAGACGTTGAAGCGTTTCAGATTCTACTTACATCGTCCGAGAGGCTCATAATAAATGCCTTTTTTGTGATTAAATACGCTTTTTTAAAAGTTTTTGGTATCTTTATTTTTGTATTTGGAGCCTTGATGACTGCTAAAATAGGTAATTGTGAAATACACATCATCCCAGGCACGCATTGGGATAGAGAATGGCGATATGACTTTGAAGAAACCAGACAGCGTTTGGTCAGATTAATGGAAAATACGCTGACTCTATTGGAAAACAATCCCAAAATACCAGCTTTCGTGCTTGACGGCCAATTTCTCCCCATAAAAGATTACCTCGATGTCAGACCGCAGAATCGCGATAGAATTAAACAAATGGTTACAGCAGGCAGATTGCTCATCGGCCCATGGTACAGTTTGCCCGATTTCGCTGTTACACTTGGCGAAAGCACTATCAGGAATTTGTTATTCGGAATCACCAACAGCCGAAAATTCGGCAATGTTATGATGGATGGTATGACCAATTCGTCATGGGGACAGATTTCACAAATGCCGCAAATACTCTCCGGCTTTGGTATCGACACATACGCATCTTATCACGGCGTACCCGGACACGCTTACCCGATTGAATTCAAATGGCAGTCTCCCGACGGCACAGAGATTCTTTTTATCCGTTCGCCAAGCACAACAAGAGCAAGTTTCTTCCTGGCCACACGCAGAGCTTTGCCGCCCGAACCTTATGAAGCTGAATATGTAAAAGCCGGCAGCAGACTTTTAAAAGATGCTTACAGAATGACTGACGAAGCAACTGTTGATCAGACCCCCTTATATGGCAACGATATAAATCTAAGCGTCAACTATGATGTCCTGTACAGTGAGGTTGCAAAATATGTTGAAATTATCCGTAAAGAGATAACAACACCTCATATTCTCGTCGGCGATTTATGTGATGCGCAGCAAATGTGTCCCGATATTCTACAAATGGTTGAAGAGCTTAAGAAAAGACACAAAGGCGATGATATACACTTAAGCTCGATACCGGAATATTTCGCCAAAGTGAAACAATCGGTAAATTCCGTACCCGTCTTTAAGGGCGAAATGCGTTTTCCACACAAGGAAAGTTTCGCTTTCAGATTGTGTAATATTCTTTCAACGCGAATGTATCTGAAGCTCGCCAATCGGTCGGCCGAATACATCTTAACAAAATGGTGTGAACCTTTCGCAGCGTTAGAATGGCTCGCTAAGGGTGATTACCCGCAGGCCGAAATTGATCAGGCTTGGGAATATATGCTCATTAATCAGTCGCACGATGCCATCGGTGGTTGTTCGGTTGACCAGGTGCACGACGATATGCTTTGGCGATATAAACAAGTTGTCAATCGAAGCCGTGCGATTATGCACAGAAGTCTGGGCTTCCTCGCAAAACAATTTGGAACTGGAAAAACTGAACCAAATCGCTGTAGGCTTGCTGTTTTCAATCCCCTTCCCTTTGAACGCAGCGAAATAATCCACGCTTACGTCGATGTACCGCTTGACGCTTACAAAGAAAACATTTCCATCACCGACTCAAAAGGCAATCCTGTTCCGTGTCAAATAATGGAAACGTCAATTTCCAAATCTGTCAGTCTCGAATTGCAGCTTATCGGCTGCCCTGCCGTTTTTATTCGCAGACTTAAGATCGAATTTCAAGCAGATAACATTCCTCAAATGGGAATGCGTCAATTCAATTTGAACTTTGACGGCAAATTACAGAATGCCCCATCCCTGGCCGCTGGCAGCAACTGGATGGAAAATGAATTCCTGAAAGTTACCGTTGCACAAAACGGCACTTTAGAATTGTTCGACAAAACAACATCACAGACTTTTACAGACTTGCATTATTTCGAAGATGATGGAATGGATCGCGCCGCACGCAATAGCTGGTATTTGATTCCGCCGGCAACTAACAAAATCTTCTCCAGCAAAAACGGCACTGCCGATTGCAGGCTCGACTATGTATCGCCTTTGCAGGCAAAGCTGGTTGTAAATTATAAAATGCAGATTCCAAAATCGCTCGACCTTGAAAATGTAAAGGTCGGAAGAATGGAACACTTCATTACATATTCTTATCTGAACCGCAGCAATGAAATGATTGACCTCGAGATTGAATCGTCTTTTATTCTTAGAAAAGGGGCAAAAAGAGTCGATGTTGAAACACGTTTTGTAAACAACGCCTGCGATCATCGCTTGAGAGTTATGCTGCCTACCAATATCGAAACAAATCATTCATTTGCGGATTCACCATTCGATGTCGTGCAAAGGCCTATCGAAAAACTGAACAAAGAAGAATGGAGCGAACTTCGCGATCTTGGCGATGTTCAAACGCAGCCGATGATCAGCTTTGTCGATCTTGCAAGCGACACTCGCAGTTTTGCTTTTCTTTCCGATGGTCTGCCTGAATACGATGTCCTTGACGACAAACAAAGAACACTTGCAGTAACGCTTGTCAAAAGTATCCTACACGGCAGAATCGATCCTGAAACCAAAATTCCTCCGATTAACGGCAGTCAATGTCTCGGACTGCATCAATTCAGATATTCGCTGTATCCTCATAAAGGCGATTGGCAGCAGGCAAATGTCTGGAAACAGGCACAGCTTCATAATCTGCCAATAAAAACCGTACAGTGTATGGATGCTGCCGACAGTTCAAAATCTGACAGTATTTCACTGATAAACTTTGAAAATGAAGGCTTGGAAATCAGCGCAATCAAACGTTCGCAGGACGGCAACGCTTTAATAGTAAGGCTATATAATCATACAGACAGGCAAATTAAAACTGCTATGACAATATCAGCAGGCAAGTTTAAATCCGCCTCTCTTTCAGATATGCTTGAAGAACCTTTATTAAATGGAAAGCTGGCCTTGAAATTCAGCAACACCGTAAAGCTCGATGTCGCGGCAAAAAAAATAATTACCATCAGACTCGAAAAGGCATAACCAGCTTTAAAGTTTGCTTATTATTTCATTTGCTTTTTTCTCATAAATCTCCTGCCATTCAGGAGCAAGCAGGCATTCCGTGACCTCATAGCCTTCCTTGCCATAATATGATGCAGGTGCGCCATAGTGCATATAACCATTAGAATAAGCAGCTACAAAAGTATGTTCGTAAGGTGAAGCTTTCTTAATGTTCAACCCAACTTCTGCAAGTACTTCTGCAGATGAAGTTATTATAACGCAATCACCAATTTTTATGCCCTGAACTTCAGCAGAAATAGTTTTTTCGCCTGATTCATCATTTATTTGCTGATGTTTCTGCAAGGTTTCAATATCATCCTGAATTCTTGTAAGCTTTTCCATTGCATAGATATTCTTAAGATATTTATCAATGTTGCTCTTATTAATTGAATCCATGGAAGCAAAATCATCAACTCCGGTTTTCTCATTTTGCATGTATCGATATGAATAATCAGCAGGATATTCAGTGTTCAAAGCATATTTAAGATATAAAGGCAAAAAACTTTTAAAGTTTAAACTCATAAACCTTAATGATTTTAACAATTCATCTTGTTCTATTTGAAGCGATTTAATTGCTGCCGGAATATCTGTTCTTCGCGGAAGTTGTATCGTTTCTGAAATAACATTTAATCTTACATCCGCTCGTGTTTGTATCTTTTTCAACCCTTCAAGAGTACTCAATCCAAGCATAGTACCAAGGGGTTCAATATCTCTTGGCCTATTAAAGTCTTTAAAGGTTATATCTATAACATCTCCAGCAGCACCCTGTAAAAACAAGGCCATTGCATCATTACCGAGACTTTCTTCAATAACTTTAGAAGCAATTCCCGTGAAATTAGCTGTGATTGAACCTTTGGTATCACCAAAAAGAAGATGGCAGGCAAAATTATAGACAACAGCTAATGGCTTGCCATCGATTCTATCTATTTTGATTATCCCAATTTCAGGATCTACTGGCCCTAAGCCGGCAGCTTCTTCATCAGGTGGGCAAGGATTGCTATGCCGAATGGTCCAATGTTTGCCGTTTTTTAATCTCAATGTGCGATTCATTGTTATTCTGTCTTCATGACCAACGCCCACACCGATCCGTACTTCTGTCATATTCTGCATTGCACGTTTGACGGCATCGAATGTTCTATCTACCTGCTCTTCATCATTGCATAATAACCGCCCTATAGGATGAGTATGAGATGCATTGACCAGTAAATTACAGCCAGGAATATTTAATTCATTTTGAATTCGATTTCGCAAGTTAGGCAAAAAATCTTCGCCAACATCATCCAGCATTCGTTGGCTGATTTTTCTTCCTCCAATTGCGGTAACGTCCATTGTAACTATAACTATTTTTGTGTCGCCATCATCCAAGACCAATGCCTTGGCATACAATGGATCGCGAATAATAGCATCTTTAGAATCATTGGTAATGTCGCTTTTTGCTATTCCAGCTCGTAAAACACTTTTGCTCATATCTTTATCCTATTATTTGAAAATTCCACCATTACTATTGTAAAAACTGTGATCCAAAGTAAAAATCCCATCTTTTGGCTCAATCCAACTTGCTCCATACATTGGATGCTGCTTTTTCATCTGCTCCCAATTCTTATAATTCTGATGGCCATTGGATTCCAATACGCCAATTTTCATACCGGGTAACGCGGGTAGGCGAGCAGCAACATTTTTGTTCCAATCCACCAATATTGGATTTACTGTCAAATCTGCACAAAAACATGGAACATTTTTCTCACACGCAAGTTTTGCAATTTTTAAGCTCATACTCATTGTCTTAGCTATCGGTTTTAAGGCTATCGCAGTAAAGCCTTGCTGTATTTTTAATAAAGCATCTTTGTCTGAATGAGCGCTTTCATCGGCTGCAAGCCTTACCGGAATATCAGATACATCTTCATCAAACTCTTCGGAAAATGGCTCTTCCATCAAGATTATTCTCTCAAGTGCTCCGATCTTTTTGGCATAATTAAGAAATTGCATTAACCTGTCTTTGCTGTCATATCTGCCGTTGGCATCAAAATAGTAATGAATATGGCCATTTTCAGTGTATGGAGTTTCAGCATTTTTAACGGCTTCGTGAATCTCTTTTAATCTATTCTTATCCCATTCGAGCATTTTATCAAGATTGCCATCTTTATCAGGGTCGCAACCAATTTTGATCTTTAAAAAGAAATAGCCATTCTTTACAGCCTCAACAATTTTTCCTAATGGCACATTGTAGCTCATTAGTGGAATATTCGCTAATTTATCTTGTCTGCAATTTAGAGCAGGTTTGATATCATTCGGCAACATATCTTCAAAATTGTTAATGCTGTTGTCTTTGCAATATAGAATCCACGCAGCGTTATCGACAGCTACAAGGCTGTTTAGCGCAAATGTAAGACGAAGCTTAGGATTGCTAGTTATCTTTTTGCCATATTCATATACATCGGGCAGTATTGTATTTAGCAAATCTAAAGGTGTTTGCCATTCGATTTGTTTTGCTTTTTCAAGAGCGTATGATGTCATTTGAAACATCATATTGTTGCCGACAAATTCATTGTTCGATGCAAAAACATTCGCATCAGACCATAATGTACTTTGTGTACCAAGGCCGATAGCTTCATTGCATGATTCTGATTGCATATACGCGGTTGTTTGCCAAAGTTCAGACAAGTACCCACCCTTGAAGCCAAAAGGTGCTATCAGAGGCTCTCTTTCAAAATTACAATTAGTTTTAATGATTTTCATTCTTTGAAAAACCTTTTTGCTTCATTCCAATCAAGTGGAAGGTTCACTTCCTTATTTAATGCCGCACTCATTTGTGCAGCCCAGCCGATTTCAGCTATGGTTTGTGAATTGACAAAGCTAAGCGGAGATTTTTCATTATTTTTAATACAATCAATAAAATGACTAACACAAGAACCTGTTTGATGTTCAACGACATTACCGCTGTCTGGGGTGGTTGTATCTTGGGGCCAGGCTAAATCGCCGGAGTTTTCTTTATCCAAAGGTCTTATCCATTTGCCGCCTGTTGTTTTATTTGACCAATATCTTACTTTATAAGGCCTGTCTATCTGCGATTCAAAAATAAATCCGCCTTCGGTGCCAAACAAATTATGATATGCATCATAACCATTGCCGTTATCAATATTGCCAAAGCAAAAACCCGTTGCGCCATTATCAAATTTAATCATTATATTATAAATCGGCTCGGCTTCAAATTCTCTTACCTGTGATTTGAGTTTTGTAGCATATACTGCAACTGGCTTTGCCTGGTTTTGCATCGCATAGATTATTACCGAGATGGCGTGGTTAATCCCCATACCGATTGCATCACCCATCGTCTCTTTGCTTAATTTCCAGACTTTATCGCCTGCGATATTTACCGGATGACGATAATTTACCTGGATTTGCGTGATCTTCCCAAATACACCATCGGCTACCATTTTTCGCAAACGTTCTTCGAGGCTATCGAAATATAAAATATAATCTACAAATGTTTTGAGATTTGGATTTGCTTTTTCAAGTTCTATCTGCTTGCAGAAATCATCAAATTTAGTCGCACATGGCTTTTCGGAGAATACATGCTTTCCTGCCTGCATAGCAGCTATAGACTGCGGACCGTGAAAACTGTTTGGACTTACAAGCCAAACTGCATCAATATCTTTGTTATTTATAATATCATTATAATCTGATATCAGCAGGGTTTCTGATAAACCTAAATTTCTTAAGACCTCTTTTCCGCGTTCAATATTTTTTTCAAATAATGCAAGTATTTCAGCGTCATTGCGTTTGCAAATCCGCTGCATTTGAACGCTGCCCATCCAACCTGCACCTACGAATCCTATTTTGAGCTTTTCCATCATAATCTTACTTCAAAAATGCTCGTTCTACTTTATTGATTGCTGCAATAATATCTTCAATTTCCTGTTGTCCGCAGCCTTCATTAATAAGCAAATTAAAATGTTCTTCTACAGCCTTCAAAGCATTGTCAATTTTAAATACAGGATTCTTATTTCCCTTATACTCGGAGCAACTCCACGGGAAGCCGCTTTTACCGAATACAGATCTATCTTTGAACCATTTGCCTTCACAAGGGATATGCCGGTAGGATGGCATAATACCTTCAATACCTTCCGCCATTAAAGCTTTGCAGAACTCATCTTTACTAACCGATAACTTATTTTGTACAATTTTGAAACGTAAAAACCAATAAGCACATTTGCTATCAGGAACCTGCCAACCTATTGATACCGCATCGCTATTTGGAAGTCCTTTTTTAATCTGTTCACCAATTATCCTTCTTTTCTCTAATATCTTAGGAAGTTTTCTTAATTGTACTGTGCCTATAGTTGCAGAAAGGTCGTTAAGATTACAATTAAGACCAGCGGTTACATTGCTATCGACGCCATCAAGTCCAAAAGGTTTTCCTCTATCCGCAAATCTTCTGCCCTGCCAATGCAACTTTTCATTTTGAGTAAAAACAACTCCGCCCTGGCCGCCGGTACAATGGTGTTTGCCAAACATCGTGGAAAAAGCGGCAATATCTCCGAATGATCCAACTTTTCTGCCTTTGTATTCTGCACCGTGAGCTTGCGCACAATCTTCAACGACATAAAGGTTATGCTTTCTTGCGAGTTTTATTATTGGTTCAATATCAGCCGGCTCACCTGCTATGTGCGCAACAACAATAGCTCTAGTTCGCTCTGTAATAACAGCCTCTATCGTTTCTGCACAAAGGTTATAGCTTCGTCGATCACTATCGGCCACAATTGGTATACAACCAAGCATAACAACAGGCATTATTCCGCCCGGATCAGTAATTGGAGGAACAATGATTTCGGAAAACGGTTCAAGCTGTAATGCCCCCAACGCACAAAAAACCGAATTAGTACCAGAATTTACGCCATCCGCAAATCCTGCACCCATAAAATCTACAAAAGCCTTCTCATATTCTTTTTCTGCATTTCCATTGTAAACAATAGAACTACCCGCGGCTATCACTTCATCGAATAAACGATCAACAGCCTGTTTTTCTTCCAGTCCAATAAGTGCTCTTGGAGGAAATTTATTAACACGAATTGCTTTGCCACCATTAATCGCTAAATCTGATAAGTTTTTCATTTACAAATCCTTAATTTATTCTAATCCAAGTTCAAGTAATTTATTTGCGTTTTTCCACATTATTTTTTCATAAATTTTGTTGCTTATGTCCCCTTGTTTAAGAGCCGATTTAAACCATTCAAGATGTTTTTGGGGAACTCCGTTTGCAACACAAGTATCCAAACCAAACATAAGCCTATCCTGAAATTCATCAAGAAATTCATATGCATGTTTTACATCACGATTTAAAGCATTTAATCCACTATCGGCAGAAAGATCGCCGTAAAGATTTGGGTATTGCCTCATTAAATTTTGAATCCTGCCCGTAGATTTAATTGGACTGGCAGGACATCCATTTTTTTCTTCCAAATCTTTTATACCGCCACTAATTTCACTCCAAAAAGCCATACTGTGTCCAAAGAACTTAATATCAGAGAATTCTTTTAACGCTTCTTCCAAAAGTGGAAGGCCTATTTTATCTATCACACCATAACCATCAAAATCTTCCGTTACTGTATGAAACGTAAGGGGTAATTTAAACTTGTTGCAAGCTTTAAGCAATTCTCTCATCGAACTATTATTCCATGGTACCCTGGCGGTCATTTCGCCAATCCCTTTGCAACCAAGGGTAAGATACTGCTCAAGTAAAAATTCAAAATCTTTTTCTGTTACTGTTTTTGGATTTTTTGGCAGTCTTGGATCGATATTACAAAAAGGTAGAAATCTACCAGGATGCCGCTGGCATATATAAAAGAGTTCTCCGATATTTTGCACTTCAAGGCGTTTCAGCATTTGATAATGGAAGCAAAACAGCCTTATCTACCCCTTCTTTATCCATCAATGCAACTAATTGATCGTCATTCATTAATAGCTTATTATTAAACCGCGATTTAATTAGCGGAAAAGCCAAAACATGTGCATGAATATCAATTATCATTTTATTCTTTGCACCTTTTCCGACTTGCCGCTTTTAATTGATTTTTCCATTGCCTCTAAAACCTGTACCGGCTTTAAGATCTGTTGATAAGACAATGGTTCTACTTTACTTTTAAACATTGCTGTAAACTTTTTAATACCAGGAAGAAACATTTCCTTATCGAAAGAAATAACTTCATGAATATTACCTTTGTCCCCTGCCGCTGTAATAGAAAAGCCGGAACAGCCAGATTCAATAAGGTTTAATACTATTGTTTTACCATTTTTATAAAACAATTGGCCTATTGCGTTTTTATCATTCTTCACAACAAGCACCTTCTCAACATCATAACCAAAAGCGTGCAGAGCCATTTCAACCTGATGAATACCATAAAAGAAAACACCACCATACGGGCTTTTTATATCGCATGGCCCATATACAGCACCGGAATAAATATTGCCGATTTTTTCCAATTTCCGCATGAAATTAATAAAACTTCGCTGAAGCGGAACCACCCCAAAAGATGTTACTGGCGCTTTAAAGTTATGTGCTATTTTAAGAAACTCAGCACCATCCTTAGCCCTACAGCATAAAGGCTTATCAATAAAAACAGGCGATCCTTGTTTAACAAAAGGCAATGCCGCTTTCAAATGATATTGACCATGGCGATGATCAACTACAATGGCATCGACTTTACCAAGCATTTTAGAAGGATCAGAAACTACATTCGGAATTTTTCCAAGCTCGGCTGCCTTTTGAGCGAACTCCGCCGTTTCGCCCCATATATAACCAACCGTAAAACCTTTAACTTTACCCTCAACATTGATTGCCTTCGCAATAGCCGTCGCATGGCTGTTTTCTGCGCCAATTATGCCTATAATCATAAAAAATCCTTTGATTAATTTTGTCTTTTACAATATATTAGGTTACCGGTAACCCGAATAATATAAAATTTCCTGGTAAATGTAAAGGAAAATAATTTATAATGTGAAACTTTTCAGGAATCCTATGAAAAATATCAAATTACAAGATATAGCCAATAAAGCAGGCTGCTCTAAGAATACCGCAAGCCTTATTCTTAGGGGTGCGACTAAATTTTCAAAAGAATTAGCTGAACAGGTCAAAGAAATTGCCAAAAACTCTGGATATATCCCCAACTATGCAGCAAGAAATCTGGCATCTCAAAAAAGCGACATCATAGGCATCTATACACCAACTATTAATGACCCTGTTAGGGCTGGAATAATCAATGACCTCATACAAAACATACACAAGGCTAATTACAAACCCTTTTTAGGTATAGGCACTCCCACAAACGGAATCAACCAATCCATTTCATGGATGAACACTTTCAAACATCTTAATGTGGCATTACTAGTTTTAGTTGCACAATATGAGATGGAACCAAAGGAATTAACAAATGACGTGCCATTGCTAGTTCTTGGCTGCCAGCCACCAGAAAACAAAATACCACATGACTATATTGCATGGGACAGATCCGAAGTAGCTCGAATCGCTATGGACCATTTAATTGATCGAGGCTATGAATATATCATCAATGGCTGTTCCGCAAACACCATAACTGGACAAAAATTTCTGACTGAATTAAAAAAATCCAATCTTTCTCATACTCATTTTGAACTTAGCATTACAAACCAAACTAATGATCTATTAAAAATTATCGATAAAATTCAAAAAATAAAAACGAAAAGAAGAAAAGCAATTTTTTTTGGCGACACCTTATTAGCTGTAAAATTCATGGACATGGCCTTAAACGCAAAAATCAAAATCCCTAAAGATTTGGCAGTTATTAGCTATGATTATTTTCCCTGGGCAGATTCGTTAAAAGTACCACTTACAACTATATGCCAGCCAATTGAACAAATGTCTGAAAAGGCTATAGATATTATTAAGTACCGACTTGCAAACAAAAATTCTCCATTTATAAATAAAGTTATTCCGCATAAACTTATAGTTCGAAAGTCAACATAAACTCAATGAAAACCTATAAACTTCGAAGTTTATTCTTGACATATACCATTATCATGATAACATATACGTATATGTTGTAGCATTACTCGCTGCAACCCATTATAAGTATTTGTCTAATAAAAATTAATACCAAATGGATGAAATTAGAATACTCATTTTGTCTCGTAATTCTGAGAACGTTGGATCAATTATAAGAGATTAATTTAAAATATTTTTGTTTGCAATCATGGATGCGAATGGGGCAGAATTTATTATGAATTTACATTTGATCGATTGGGTTATAATTACAGGCATGTTTGTTTTTTTTGTTGCTGCTGCAATTGCAACAAAACAATATAATAAAACTGTTTCAGATTTTTTGGCAGCAAATCGTTGCGCTGGACGTTATATGCTAACTAACGCCGAAGGTGCTGCAGGTCTGGGAGTAGTTACGATAGTAGCATTATGGGAGGTTTATTACAAAACCGGTTTTAGTGGCCTATGGTGGGATGCAATGCTAATACCGATTAGTCTAATTCTTGCTCTTTCAGGATGGATCACCTACCGCTATCGCCAAACCAATGCCATGACAATGGCGCAATTTTTCCAGATGCGGTATAGTCGCAAGTTTCGTATCTTCAGCGGTATCCTTGCCTGGGTGTCAGGCGTCATCAACTTTGGAATTGCCCCTGCTGTTACTGCAAGATGTCTTATTTATTTTTGCGGTATTCCTGTCTATACAACTAACATTGGCTGGTGCGAAATAGACTTAACCTTGGCAGTGGTTATGTTTGTTATGCTGGCTATAACACTAACAGTCATTTTTACAGGCGGACAAATAGCCCTGCTTATAACAGACTTTATTCAAAGCCAGATATTCTATATCGCAGCTTTAATAGTTTTAGCCGTATTGTTGGCAGAAATTGGATGGGGAGATGTTATCGAAACGCTAAAAAAAGCGCCACAGGAACAATCCATGCTTAATCCTTTCAAACAGCAAAATCTGGAAGATTTTAACGTCTGGTATTTTTTAATGGTTGGCTTCATCAATGTTTATGCTTATCGAGCATGGCAAGGTACCCAAGGATTTAACTGTTCCGCCAAAAGTCCTCATGAAGCAAGGATGGCGGGTATTCTCGGCGGCTTACGATGGCAGACTATTTACTTATTGTTCTGGCTGTGTATTCCGATTTGTGTATATGTAGTTTTTAATAATTCTAAATTTGCTGGACTCTCACATAGTATTCAAAATACGCTGGACGGTATACCTGATCATAATCTACAAGAACAGATGCGAGTTTCTGTTGGACTAGTAAAATTATTGCCTGTCGGCTTACTCGGGCTTGTTACGATAGCGTTTGTAGGCGCAGCGATTTCTTCATGCAGTTCCTATTTACATTCTTGGGGCTCTATATTTATTCAGGACGTAGTAATGCCATTCCGCAAGAGGCCATTGGGCCTTAAACAACACATAAAATGGTTGCGTCTCTCAATTTTCGGTGTAACAGTTTTTGTCTGGATATTCAGCATGCTATTCCCAATCAAGGAATACGTTATGATGTTCTTCATGATTACCGCCACAATTTATCTTGGCGGAGCTGGTGCGGTAATTATCGGCGGTCTATATTGGAAACGCGGTACAACAGCAGGAGCATGGACAGGCATGATTGTAGGCTGCATTTTATCAGTAACAGGAATAGTATTAGTCAATCTCTTTTGGCCAAATATTTTGCCTTCAATCAAAGAATCTTACCCGGATATCAGGTGGCTGCAAAATCTTCCAGGGAAACTCCCTTTCAACAGTATGCACATATCGTTTTTTTCAGCAATTGTAGCTAGTTGTTCGTATGTAATTGTTTCATTATTTAGCAAGCCAGATCCAGATTTCGATATGGACCGAATGTTGCACCGCGGTAAGTATGCTTTAAAAACTAATGAACATCATGAAGTGTCAGGTAAACCAAATTTAGTCCTTAAAATGTTAGGTATTGGCCAGGAGTTTACCAAAGGCGACAAATTTATTTATTTCTTTGTAACCGCTTTTCAATTATTTTGGTTTATTACGTTTGTTATTGGTACGATTTTTTACTCAATATATGGTGCTTCCGATGATACTTGGGCGAATTGGTGGTTGTTCAGGATGTCCCTATCGGTAATCGTGGCCATAATCACATTTATATGGTTTTTCTGGGGCGGAACAAAGGATTCTGTAGATTTATTTCGCACCCTCAAAACTGCCCAAAGGAATATACTTGATGATGGTTCCGTTGTGGGGCATGACAATGCTGCCGATAACAATACCCTCTCCATGGAACAAGAAAAAGAAAAACAACGAGTAAACTAACCTCATCTAACTAAAAAGAGCTTAAAATGACTCAATGGTTTGAAAATTCATATTTCCGTCTATTAATAGACAACCATATTTCGGAAGCAACGACATCCTTAATGTCACAGTTTGATCCTGCCAATTATGTATCAATGGTTAAAAAAGCAGGTGCTGATTCTGCTATGGTTTATTCTTGTGATCATAATGGAAACTGCTACTATCCAACTAAAGCAGGTCATATGCACAAAAATCTTGGTGGGAGAGATATATTTGGGCAAACAATCACTTTATTGCGAAAAGAAAACATAATTCCTATTGCTTATTATACTTGGGTATTTCACAATCATTCAGCTAAATCACATCCCCAATGGCGGATGCTTGGTCCGACAGGCAAACAGCATGATGGCCGTTATTGGTACAGTTGTCCAAATAATTATGAATATATGGATTTCACTAAAAAACAAATTGGTGAAGTTATTGAATACAACATAGATGGGATATATGTGGATATGACTTTCTGGCCTCTTGTCTGCGTCTGCCCATCATGTAGAACCCGCTACTTAAAAGAAACAAATAAAGAAATTCCAACCAATATTAATTGGACGAATCCAGAATGGATTTGTTTTCAGCGTAAACGAGAGGATTGGCTAACCAGTTTCGCCAAAGAAATAACTTCATTCATAAAAACAAAAAAAACAAGTCTAACTGTTTCGCACCAGTTTTCCCCTGTGATGGGAGGATGGCGTTTTGGCCTGAACACTTCTTTTCCCCAGGCATCTGACTATACTTCCGCAGATTTCTATGGCGGCAGAGATCAACAACGGCTGGGCACCAAGATTATGGCAGAGTTCTCTCAAAAAAAGCCTTATGAATTTATGACATCGCGATGTATTAACCTTCATGATCACACATCTTCAAAATCAAAGGAAGAACTAATGTGCGAATCTGCCACGACATTAGCCAATGGCGGAGCTTGTTTTTTTATAGATGCTATTAACCCGGATGGCACATTATCAGAAACATTTTACAACTTACTTGAAGAAGTGAATTTTAATATCAAACCTTTTAAAAACAAAATTGCTGAACTCAAACCCATTTTATTGGCTGACACCGGCTTATACTTTTCGATGCAATCATTTGTTGATGAGAATTTAAATGGATGCGATTTAAGCAGAGTAAACAGTGGAATTAACAATAATATGAATCCATTGACAGAAATTCGCAACATTCAAGAACTCACAGGAACTTCCATAATACTTAATCAAACCCAAAACCCATATAAGATAATAACTGAACAGTCAGATTTAAACGAATTTAAAAGTATTATCATTAACAATGCTTTATTTATGTCTAAAAATGAAGCAAACAAGATACGTAGTTTTGTTAAAAATGGCGGCACTCTAATCGCAACAGGAATGACTTCTTTTTATGATATTGATGGGCAAACATCAGGAAATTTTGAATTAAAGGATGTTTTTGGAATTTCATATAGCGGCCAAAAAACTAAAAATGTAAATTATCTGGTAAGTTGTGATTCTGGAAACATTTTTTTGTGCGACAAAGCCGCTCCTTTTGTTAACGCAACATCTGCTAATATTATTGGATATGTTGCGGAACCAGACTTTGAGCCTTATAATGAAAGTCAATTTACTTCTATTCATAGCAACCCTCCTGCTCAACCAACAAAATATGCCGGGCTAACTGTTAATAACTTTGGTAAAGGAAGATGTATTTACCTATATTCATCACTATTGGCTTTACAACAAGATGCCCAGCAATCATTTGGAAGAGAACTTTTTAAGAAATTTATAGGGTCAAATATTATAGTCTCCAATAACACACCAATGTGTGTAGAAACAACCATTTTAAAAAGCACAATCGATAAAACACAATTGCTTTGTTATGTAAATTACCAAAGAGAATTGCCAAATCTTCCTGTCCAAAATATAAAAACTACTATCAGAATGCCGGAGAACACAGCACCAAGGTCCTGCAAAACTGTTTCTAATAATAAACCAATTGACTTTCTCTTTGAAAACGGAAATCTCCGCGTTGAGTTGCCATCATTAAACACTATTGAAATCATAGAAATTAAATTATCGGAGGAATAGATGAGTGTAAAGAAGATTTGCCAAAAAGCGTTGGATCAAGGACAAGGCATACTGCGTTTGGCTCCAACATGGGTACCACGTTCGTTTTGCATTCCCGGTCGCAGAATTAAGCTGCACCCGGATGACTATTATGCTCTTGGCAGCATCCGCGGCGGAATAGACGAGCGGTGGTTCTCATCAACTACACCAGCAGATAACGGCCCCTTGACAAGTCCCAATGAAGGTTTAAGTTTTGTAGTTTTTGAGGATGGTACAAAAACTGAACAAATTCTTCTACGCGATGTCATTTCCGAATTAAAAGATCAATTAATTGGAAAGCGCATTTGGGACGAACATCAAAGATGGCCAATGTACTCTAAATTCTTTGACAACAAAGGTCCATTGCCCCATCACATTCACCATAATGATGTTTTTGCACAATTAACAGGACAGCTTGGGAAACCAGAAGCATATTATTTCCCACCACAACTCAATAATTATGGGGGAGATTTCCCCTTTACATTTTTTGGATTGGAACCCGGTACAACGCAATCTCAAGTACGTCAATGTTTAATTGATTTTGTAAAAGGTGATAATAAAATTACAAATATTTCAAAGGCGTACCAGTTATCTGTAAGCACAGGTTGGGATGTTCCGCCCGGCCTATTGCATGCCCCCGGGAGTTTGTGCACATATGAACCTCAAAAGGCATCTGATGTATTTGCCATGTATCAATCTATTTCAGGC
>MHYA01000039.1:46039-48270 GCA_001825675.1 Planctomycetes bacterium GWF2_42_9
GAATTGCTTTGGAAAAACACCCCTGCTAATAAAATCGGTGATATAGACCATCTTCTGGATGTTATAGACTGGGATTTAAATCTTGATCCCAATTTTGTACAAAATAGGTTTATGCCGCCAAAGCCTGTATACCCAATCGAAAAAATGCAAAATGAAGGTTTTATTGAAAACTGGATTTGTTATAAATCAACGGCTTTTAGTGCCAAAGAACTTACGATTTTACCCGGCTGCAGTGTTACAATCAAAGACAATGCCGCATATGGTATGATTATGATGCAGGGACATGGGAGAATGGGCATTTGGGATATTGAGACACCGGCCATTATAAGATTTGGCCAACTTACATACGATGAATTCTTTGTAAGCGAACAGGCCGCAAGAAATGGTATTAGAATAACAAATCCATCACAGTCAGACCCTATTGTTATGCTCAAACACTTTGGTCCAGAAAATCCTGATTTGTGTCTATAAACATATCGCTGAGCTTGATTTCATCAAGAAATTGGCTTAGCTCCCAATCATTAACTAATCTCAAAAGGAAGCAAAATGTATCAGCCGGATTACAATAAACTTCGTGATGAAGCGGGATTCAATTGGAGAGTCGAGTCTAATTACTATTCCTTGATGGACTTGACAGATATTACACTTAAGGAATTATATAAAAACCCTAAGGCAATGATTGAGCTTTTCAGAAAAGGTACTGGTCCGCTCAAGGATATATTCGGAGACGATGTAAGTGAGCCTTGCCTATCAACTCCAGCGATTTCCTATGGCCATGTAAATTGTATCGGCGCTGAATTGTTGTTTCCTGACGATCCTGCCGGAGAGGTTAATCATAGCAAGCCTTACAATACACTTCAGGAAGCAATTTCGTTATTGAAAGTAAAAAAAGAAATCAATTTTGCTGAATCTGGTATGGCCCCTTTTTATCTGGAATATCGTAACGAATTGATCAAAGCTTTTGACGGCAAATTCTGCGCATTCTGGTTTTCTGCCGAAGGTCCACTTACGAGCGCCTATGCTCTCAGGGGCGGTAACATATTCTACGATATTTATGACAATCCGGAAGCATTCAAGGAATTTATGACACTTCTTGTTGATAGTATTATCGATTATAGACGTTTCGTGAACGTCATCCATGGCCACCCAATTGTAAACAAAGATCGCTTTGGACTTTGCGATGACATCGCTGCAATGTTCGGCCCCAACTTATGGCCGGAATTTGTTATTCCATTTATAAATCAGTATTATCTTGGCCTCACTACCGGTAAAAGGCATGCTCATATCGAAGATTTGACTCCTGATCACCTGCCGCACCTCGAAACAATTGGAATAGTTGACTATGAGCCGTCTGTTTCCGCAAAAGTGAACCCGATAATTATTAGTGATAGATGCAAGATTCCATTCCACTGGTCACTGCAATCGTTTCACTTCCCAGAGCTTACTCACCAGGATGTTAAAGATTGGGTATTTCGAGCCGCCGCTAACGGTGCAAGCAATATTTTTATAACTTTGTCGGACGGGATGACTAAAGAACCAACGTTGAGTAAGGTCAAAATTTTTATTGAAGCCTGCAAAGATGTAAAAAGAATGTTGGATGATGGTGAATCAAGAGAAACTATTGGCGATTACGTCAGTGTATCCGGGAAAAACAAATTCTGGAGTAATTGGACTCAATAGTTAATATTAATAAATCAATGACTGAAAAACAATAACTTTAAAATTAAGGGTATGAATTTATGAACGAATGTTTTGACGTAAATAATTTAAGCATCAGACAGAGAATAGATTTGATAAAAAAACGTTGGAACTATTATGGTTGGAGAAGGTTATTCAAATATTTTTTCTTTCAACGCATTTTGCGAATCAATTCTCATGTCCCGTGGCTATGCCATTGGTCATCAGAAGTGTTGAGTGTAGAAAGGATAAAGTGCAAAGACTGGAATGCAGATCCGGGCTACTCAATAGGTTCGTATATCCAAGCTGCGAACGGTATTGAGTTTGGACGAAATATGATGCTGGGGCCTGGAGTTAAAATTGTTTCAGCAAATCACGATTTGAATGACTACGAAAAACATTTAGAAGCCAAACCGATAAAAATTGGTGATAACGCATGGCTTGGATCAAACGTAGTAATTACGGCAGGAGTAGAACTAGGGCCGCACACCGTAGTTGCCGCCAATGCGGTTGTTACCAAAAGTTTCCCAGAAGGCAACTGTGTTCTGGCAGGA
>MHYA01000040.1:0-7129 GCA_001825675.1 Planctomycetes bacterium GWF2_42_9
CATAAAGGAAAGCCTGTCTCTTATTTGAAACTCAAGCTGGTCATCGGAAAGGTTATAAAGCGATTGCAATATCATAATCTTGAACATGACAATGACATCAAAAGGCTTTCTGCCGGCATTGGATTTTCGTTCATCCGATTCTCTGACTTTTTCGAGCGATTTTCTGAAAAGTTCCCAATCGACTATTTGATTGAGTTTAACCAGCGGATCGCCGCCATTATCGAGTTGTTCAAAACGAGTTTGCCAGTCGAAAAGTCCGGAGAGCATCATAAGAAATCCTTTGCCAATGATATGAAAAACCGTAATTTACTTGTCAATGAGCTAACTATATCAAATGTGCAGCGAACTGCACGGAATTTTGTTAATTTTTAGAGATACCCTAAAAAATTAAAATTTAAAAATTTCGTTTAAGATTTTTGGGTCCGCAGATTTAGCTCCTAAGCTAAAAATAGAGAATTCACCTTCTAATGCAACTATATAGAGGAAACACCGATGTTAAACGATGTTTCCTCCATTATACTTTAGAAAATTACATTTATGGGCTGACCTTTATATCGTCAAACCATGCCGTACCGCTGGCAGAAACAATTCCTGATTCTATTCTCATTTTAACAGTTCCGTATGGTGCTGTGAATTGTGTGGAGATCCATTGCCAATCATGTGTGCCATTAATATAAGTAGTATTGTAGCTGTTAATGTTTGTGTCATTAGCATCAAAGCACTCTACTGTGATACATCCACCTGTGCCGCTGATGCCAGATGTCTTAATCCAGCTTCCAACTGTATAACTTGTACCTGCTGAAACTCCGTATGAAGTCGGAATGTCTCGATAGAATGCACTGTTGCAGCTTGTGGAATTGACAATTTTCCCAGAAAAATTACCATATTTCAGATAATCGTTGGCATTGCTGAATATGGTAGTGCCATTTGTCCATGTTATCCAACCTGTGGGGATTCCACCTTCTGCCACTTCAAATCCTGGGTTATTTGCCATGTTAGAAGAATAATCAAGCTTCAACTCATCAAACCATGTGGTACCCGTGCCAACTAATCCCGGTTCTACTCTGACATATACAGTTCCTGCAGGCGCGGTAAAAGTAATTGATATATCTTGCCAGTCATGAGTACCTGTGATGTAGCTACTTGAATAGGATTTGATGTTGGTTTTCGATGAATTCAAGCATTCAATGGATAAAATTGCTCCGCTACCGATAATATTACTTGTTTTTACCTTAGCTTCAAAAGTATATTGTTTGCCGGGAGTTAGATGATATATGGTGTCGCGATACCAACAACTGCTTCCATTGCTACTGTTATAAATCTTGGCGGACCTTTGTCCCATATACTTATAGTCAGTAGTCCATGTAAATGTGGCTCCGCAATTTGACCAGCTAAACCATTTGTCTGGAGTTTCTGAGGCCCCTTTTTCAAAGCCGCTGTTTTTGACCATATTGTTAGTAGGAATAATAGAAAGATCATCAAACCATGCTGTTCCGGAAGCAGTTACAAATCCCGGTTCTGGTCTTAAATACACAGTACCTTCTGGTGCCACAAAGTTAATTGTTATTTTTTGCCAATCATTTGTTCCTGTAATATAGCTGCTTGTGTAAGTCTTAATATTATTGTAGGATGAACCAAGGGCCTCTAACACTAGGCAAACTCCTGTGCCGGAAACACCTGAAGTTTTGATCCAATAACTAAACTCATATTCCTGGCCGGCTTGGACGTTAGCAGAATAAGTTTGATACCAACAGCTATTGCAACTTGTGCTATTGACAATTTTTGCCGAGGCAGCACCTTCATAAGTATAATCCGTTGCCCGTGAAAAAGTAGTGGTCCCGTTCGTCCAGCTTGTCCAGCCTGTAGGTGATGAACTACCTAGTTCAAATCCTGGATTTGTAACCTCGCTTTCAGATTCTATTAGGTTAAAACTATCAAACCAAGCTGTTCCGGAGCCATATAGAATTGCTCTTGGATGTACTGTTGTTGCACCAGCTGGAGCTACTGCCGTAAATTTGAGGCGTTGCCAGTCCTGTGTGCCGTAGATAAAATCTGAACTGACTTCTGTATTACTGATGTCATTAAATATCAATTTTATAGAAGCCCCTTCATCCCCTCCGGTAACAGAGGTTGTTTTAATGTATCCGTCAAAAATATATTCTTTACCGGCAGAAACGGTTGATCCGGCCATCTGTGTCCACATAGCATATTGATCTTCAGCGTTACTGTAAATTTTGAAAGAATTGGTTTGATATAAACTAGAAGGGTAACTTGTTGTTAAATCCCAAATGCCATCTGCGCTTCCGTATTCCCAACTCGGCCAAAAATAAGGTGTATCGATACCGAATTCAGCCTCTCCATTTTTAGCAATATTGGTTTTTGTGTCAGGCTGAAGTGTAAGATTTACATTTGTTGTGGTGCTACCGGCGCTGCAAATGATATCGTGTTTCCATGATTTTTCATAACCAGTTTTAACGGCGGTAATCGTCCACGTTCCAGGAGGACACCACAGAGAATATGTGCCGTTACTAGCAGTGGTTGCAGTATGCGTAGTTTCTCCGTAGGTTACTGTTGCTTCGCTTACAGGGTCACCATAGTTATCGGTTATCGTTCCGCTAAATCCACTTGCTTTGAACAACTGAATCAGCATTACAGTGTTTACCGGGATAGAGCTTATGGTTTTGGTAAAAGGATAACTCGAATACGATGCCTGTTCTGTTACATCTAAGGATTGATGTGTCGCTACGCCATTAAAATCAGTTGGCGAATCGATATCATAATAATAATATGGGTTACTATAGAGTTGATCGATCCGGATGGTTTGCAGAGTATAACTGCCGCTGACCCATGGTAGATTAGATACAGCAAGGTCAACAGTTTTGGCATCACCGGTTCCACCCACATGGAAGTTCCATAATAAAATCGAAACCTTATTGGCAGAATCCGTTGTTGCTAACGCACCAATTTGGGAATCATTCTCACTGACTGAAATTCGAGTTGAGTCCATCATACTGAGTATCTTATAAAAGTTATATGTTGTGGCAGTATAACCATTATCGGCAAACAACGAAATAAGGCCGAAAGGATCATCGAAGCATCCGCCGCCTCGAACAGAGAAAAGGGTAGCCATATTAAGGCCCTCATTGATAAAAACATCTGTCGATGCCGCCAAAAAGGCTGCCCCCCATTCATTTCCGCCTCGCTGTGGATAGGGAGGCACGGTGAAAGATGGGCTGTTGGCCAGCGGGTTCCATTCGCCTATCCATGTTTTGCAGTTTAGCCCGGCATTGCTGATTATTGCCTGAGCACCATTAATGTTTGATATGTAATCGGCCGGATCAGGATATTGTTTGTTGTTGTCATTGCCGTAATTATTCCAGATTACATAATCCAGTTGTTTATTCTTGTTTTTGCAGTGATTAACCAAGTGGCTTATCCATGTAGAGTCATAACCTGCACTGACTGGGCCGCCAACTTCTATGGTTGCATCTGCTGCCAAGGCCCCGGAAATAGCTCGATCATAAATGTTATCGTTGGTATCATTAGATGCGTAGAGGTCCATAGGAGTTCTGTTATACCAAGAGTATATTGTTCCGGTGGGCTCGCTCCATATTCGCCATTTTTTTATATTATAACCTTTGATAATATTGCAATGATAAACAAGGTCGTAACAAATATCCTGCCAGTATTGCCAATTATTTGGTGGGTAATATTGCCAGTCAACAGCAGTGGGATTTGCGGAGAGCCATTGGGGCATATAAGAAATAGTCATAACAGGCTCAGCTCCTATTTCAAGAATTGATTCGATAGTTTTATCCAGCATGTTCCAGTCATACACGTTATGAGCTCTTGAAACACAATATCCGTGTGAAAAAGGGGCGTCCAGACGGATATATTTTGGTTTGATTGCGATCATCTTGTCGATAGAAGAGGGTGATGCATGGAGTGGAATGGCAGGATACCACACGCCACCCAGACCATAACTATGTGTTAATGTGCTAGGCATATCGTCCAAAGTACTGCCGGCATTTATTGTAACATTTATAGCACATACATAGGATACGAAAATATATAAGGTAACAATAATATATATATATCGAGATAACTTCATTTTTGAACTCCTTTATGAAATAAAATTACTTTGTAATCTAATTATGGTTTTACTGCATTTACAATTTCCGGAGCTTATTTTCGTTTTTAATATTTAATAGGGGTAGTCAAGTATCCAGTCAATATCACAATAAACACCTGTACCTGCCACATCAAACCTGATCAGAAAATATTTTACAGAGGAATGCGATGTAAAAGATAAGGTTCTCTTACTGAATTCCCATGTACTTGGATAGCAAATCAAACTATGTGCCGCTAAATAGTTGTAGTTGGAGTCAAATTCTAGAACCCAGTATACCATTGTATCGCCGGGGTTGCCGCCATATCGAGCGTAGACTGGAATATTGTAAGACGTTAACGGTCGTGCTTGGAAATAATCTGAATCAACCATGATGTGGGCATTTGTATCACCTGAACCAGTGTAGACACGTAAGCAATGCGTTCCATTAACAACAAGGGTGGGCAAATAAGTGATATTTGCAGACCAACCTGTTCGACTGCCATTCCAAACCCATGAGTTTTCCCAGCCATCCGGTTTGCCATCCGAATCCGTGTCTGTTTCAAATGAAGAATTGGGGGTTCTGGAACTGAGTAAATCTTCTTCCAAGTCTACGTCAAGATATTCCCCACTTTCTCCACCGACCCCCCAGCGTATATAGAGATAACATGTGTCAGGAGACGTGATAAAGTTTATCTCATTTTGTTTCCATGTCCAGTTACCGCCGGTAAAGGTGGTCTCTTTACTCTGAATATAATTGTCATTTTCATCATATTCAAATACCGTCAAATATGCTGTTCCACTTGTCAGAGCATACCGCATCTTGGCTCTAACAGTCAGCGGAGTATTTGGAGTACATTGCATTTTGTCGCTTAGGCTAAAAATTATAGCGTTGGAAGCATTGGTTCCTGTGTACATCCGAAGGCAGTAACTTCCACTATAGGGAGAACTAGCTGAACGTTGTACATACCAGTTACTTGGGTCGCCATACGTCCACGCAGTATCCCAACCATCAGGTGCTCCACCGTTTCCCAATGTTTCAAAAGACGGATTCACTACAGGCAGTTTTACCCACATATTTATAGCTGCTTTAGCCTGACTGTTTATATCCCATAAACCAAATGATGCCTGTGAATTGTCCCAATCTGTACTCATCCCTGGAATGTGGAAAATACTGGGATTGAAATCCTGAGACATCCAGAAACAATAGCCGGAAATGCGCTCGACACCTTCTTCGCAGACATTTCGTGTGGCCCTCAGATAGGCTGATTGGTCTGATTGAGTGTAATCATACGTGGAAATACCGGTTTCTCGAAAGAAAACTGGCTTTGTGCTATTGTAGGTTCTTATAGAATTTATTTGATAAGAAAGATTTGAGGCATCTGAAAATTCATCCTCACCAGGATAGCTGTTTACAAAAATAACATCAGTATTAGCCATATTGCAGGTGGTGGAATTTTTGGTAATCGGGGTATAACCAGTCAGTGCATTTGGATCTGCATTTTTGATCGCATTATTCCAGCCAGCCACTTCGGTAGTAGTCATCTCACGGCATGGATAGCCGGTTGTTTCAGGCTCAATGACGTAACCGAGAACGTTATCTTTATCTTGCAGAGCGCTAGCAATAGTTGCTTGAAAATTGTTCCACAGAGTGTTGGTATTCGTGTCCGAATAAAGTGCCCATGTACTACTAGCTGTATAATACACTTCGTAATTAGCACTTCCAATTCTGGTGCTAAGAGTAGTACCGGCATTAGTATAGAATTTTGGTGTTGTCATTATTCCTGTCATTACCAACACATATATATCGCGTTCAGCAGCTTCATCAATGATCAAATCCAATAAATTAAATGCGTTTTGATCATAAATTGGGGTCACATTTTGTGTATCAAAGTGCCAGATTTCCGGAACAAAATCTCCCCAGCCTGGTTTCAGAACTATGGTATCAAATCCTCGTTCTTTATAAAGGTCAAGGTCTGCTTCCAATCGACGAACTTCAAAATTATCCCAGAAATGATGGTGCATAGCGTTTGGTTGCATATAAATAACCCCGCGTCCAGCAACGACTTTTTCCTTGTCATCATCGTAAAGACGAAGATTTTGACAAGTTATTTCTGAAAGAGCGGCAGAACACGACAATAAAGTAGAAAATAATATAAAAGTAACTAACCTTTTCATAACATTTTTTCTCCCAATAAATACTAATGTTCTTAAGTGACTAACATTTTGATAATAGTTATTATTTTTAATATTACCTCCTTTCGGAACACCATAGCTTTACGGATGTGACTTTTTTCAAATAATACACACAAAATAAATTTTGATTTTAAGACGATCTATTCTACAATGAACCGATTCGCTGATGCGAGATTGTCAATCTATCGTGATACGTTCACACATTGCGAGGACAATCAATGATGTTTTTATCATAACGGTAATGGATAGTTGAACGTAAATAATTTCGCAACGCCATTTTGCCCAAAAAATTCGCCATTTTGTATGAACTAGCGATCAATGCCGTTCAATTGATAGTGAAGGCTTTAGCCTGATGTTATAGAATTTCAGCATTAATAAAAAAAGAATGTTACAGTAAAACACACTTCAAAACTTTGGATTCTTTAAAGGAAACTTCTTGGCAAATTATACATTTGATTTAATTTTCGTGCATAACCCACATAGAATTGCAGATTGTTTTGAACTGTTCTGATGATATATTGTTCCATGCCATAGCGGTTATTTCAAACAATTGCTCATAGCCTTCATATATGCGATTGCTCAAGTAATGACTTTTAAGATATGCCCACAATCTTTCGACTGGTTAAGCTCCGGACTGTACGAAGGCAGATACAGCAAAGTTATATTCTGTGGAGCTTTTAAATTTTTAGCTACATGCCAGCCGGCCTGATCAAGTATTAAGAACTACATGTATATCTGCTCCGGCTTCTTCACTTATAAATCTAAGATGATGATTCATGTAGTCAGTGTTTACTGTCGGTGCTATCATGGCAGAAGATTTGCCGT
>MHYA01000040.1:7146-42779 GCA_001825675.1 Planctomycetes bacterium GWF2_42_9
CGGTGCTATCATGGCAGAAGATTTGCCGTTTGCGGGATTTACCGCTCCAAATATATAGACCCACTGATATTCTGTTGTTTGAAAGCTTTTGTGCCCATACAGATGTTGATGTTCCTTGCTGGCCTATTCGGGCTTCATCCTGAAACCATATTTCTATTTTTTTGTCTTGATTTTCTTTTTGGATTGTTTGGACAAAAAGGGGGGGCGTCATTAAGCCATTGTTCCATTGCAGCCGGATCATTATGCCGATGTCGCGGCCGAGGTGTAAGACAGCTTAAACCCAGCCGATGCATCAGAGCATAAACCGCATTGAGTGTATATTTTACTCCAAATTCTTTTTGCAATATTCGCATAGCATCTTTTCCACGTAAAGTACATATACCGTTGTCTTCTGATGTAGGGCCTGCCAGAATTCTCTGCTTGAAAAGCTGTTCTTCTTTAGCGGGCAGTATTGTCGGTCTTCCTTTTTGCGGAGTCGGGACAATAGCATCAATACCGCCATCACGATAAAAGTATGTCCAGCGTTGCACAAAGTTTTTACTTCGCGACAGCACATACATGATATGGCTGATGGTGCGTCCTTCAAGTGCCATAGCCACGGCACGATATTTGTCTCTCTGTTTTGCGTTTTTTTGGATGGCAGCCAGTTGTTTTAGCTTTTTGATATAATCCGGATTGTGTGGTTCAACGTTCATAGCATAGCCTTTCGTTTTGCCTATACTATGACATATGCTATTGGATAGCGCAAGTCTTATTTTGCTGGCGCGCGAAAGTTTATTCAAATTCATATTACCCCTTAATGAAACGCCCAAACTCACGTTTAAAACTGATTTAGTGTCATGGGCCTGCCTTTTTAAATCTTCGATAAACATAAATAGGGTCTATAATCAGAAGATTTAAGATTGCTTCATTGTTTTTGAGCTAAAAAACACTACAAAAACCCTTTTGTATTGGTTTTTTTAAGGTGCCTAAATTTGTTGAGTTCGGTAAATCTGACGCAACTGCCGATTAAAATGGCGGATTTATTGATAAAAATGGTGTTCCTCAAAGGTTCATACGCATGTATAATACAAGCAATGGATTTGGGTAAAGTCGGTTGCTACCCCAGAATAGAAGTGTGCTATAGTATAAAATGACTGGAGTGTTAAATGTTAAAGAAAAGAACTATTGCCAAATCAAACATCAGGTGGGCGTTCACCCTTGTAGAATTGTTGGTTGTGATTTCCATAATAGCCATGCTTTTAGCGGTTTTAATACCGGCTTTATCAAAAGCCAGAGAACAGTCTAAACGTGTAATTTGTGCCAGTAATCTTCATCAGTGTATGGTGGGAGCTTTAATGTATGCGGAGGCTTATAATGGTCGTTTACCCGTCGGAGATCCCCGTTTGGTACCAACTAGGCCAAAAGGTTGGAATAATCCATGGGTGGTGTATGCCGAACTTTTAGAGGCCTGGCATACCTATATCGGTACATCGTCAAAAAAGAAAGCTGAAGGTATTCAACAGGTATTTTGTTGTCCTAGTTCGACAGAATGGTATCATCACTTTCCGAAGATTTCACAGGGGGTAGTCTATTATATTGGTTACCTTTATTACGGTGGCTTACCGGAGTATTGGGAGAACTTAAGATATGGCCCTGATCCAAATCCCTGGACTGGAGCAATTAAAACGAGTGATAGAAGTAAATCGCCGATAATGACTGACATGACAATGGGATTTTATGGCTCTGCTGGTGGAGAGTGTGGCAAATATTTTATTGCACATGGCAGACGTGGGAAAGCTAACAGCATAGCGGCAGGTAGGACTAGGGCCGAGGTTAAGGAAGCAATTGAAAAAATGTGTAGTGGATATAATGCGGCTTATCTTGATGGGTGTGTAGAATGGAGTAAGTATAATGATAGTGATGAACACTGGGTTGGCACTGCTCTGGAAGGCTCTGCGTGGTTTAAGGCAGAAAAATAAAAGTATAAAATTTATTTTATAAGGAGGATTTTTGATGAGAAGTAAATGTTGTTGTATTCTTGTTTTTATAGTCGCCTTAGTGTCAGCGGCTGGGGCCACCAGCATCAGTATGATCAACCCCGGCTTTGAAACGGGAGATCTTACAGGTTGGGACATCGGGGGTGTCTGGGGAAAGAATGATTCAGTATCAACGGACTATGCTCATAGCGGCAGCTATTCTGACAAGATAGTTAATGATGGCAGTGTATCCGGTAGTGATATTTATGGATATAGCCTAAACTGTCCTGTTGGCGGGGACTGGAATGCGCATACTATTGCTGCGGGTGACACGTTAATATTGACCGCATGGGTACTCAATCCTTCATCCGATCCTTTAAAGCCTGGTGAGACAGGCAGGCTTGGGATTAGTGTTGCCGGTGATACTTCCGGATGGCTCTACACGTATTCCGATACTCTTTTCGATGGGACATTGCCACAAGATACATGGGTTCAAGTTTCATACCAACTTACGGTCCCACAGGGAGATTATCGCCTTTTACAAATCGAAATCAATATGTTGCAATCATCTTCCATGAGTGGTGGCACCGTATACGCCGATGATTTCCACATTGACAGGATTTTAGCTGGCAGTTGCCAGGCAGGAGTTTATTTAGAAGGCGACATCAACGAGGATTGTTATGTGAATTTTCAGGATTTTGCGCTGCTTGCACAGAATTGGCTAAAGGATAACTATCTCTATTAAAATTAATACCAGTGGAGGACTATATAAAATGAAAAAAAAATGTATGTTAAGTATCTGTATAACTGGACTATTGCTCACGGTTGCTTTGGGTGAGGATGTTTTCCTTCCCATCACGAATCCAGGTTTTGAGACCGGAGATTTGACTGGGTGGAATAACTATGGCTACTTTAGGTCAGTGTCCAATGTTTATGCTCACAGTGGAAGCTATTCTGCTCGAATAGATGATGGTTCATATTCAATGGATGATTATATAGGCATTCTCGAGCAGTATCCTGCCGGTGGCTGCTGGGATGCACATACCATTCAGGCAGGCGATAAAATTCAGGTTGGCGCATGGTTTTTAAATCCTTCTATTGATCCGCTTCAGCCGGGGCAATGGGCATATCTCTGTATAGATGGTGCTGGCGATAATAGCGGCAGGTTCCATATTCGTGGTACTAACGTTTTTGAACCAACGGTTGAGAATCCTGCTCCTGAAGATGTATGGGTGGAGAGTGTAAAAACATTTGTTGTTCCTGAAGGTGATTACCGTTTGCTAGATTTAGTTGCGACAGCTTATGATTCTGTCGGTTTTGCAGTAGGAGGTGTGTTTATCGATGATTTTTACGCCAAGAAAATTGATAACAGGCTAGCTGTAGAATTAGTTAAAATTGACGAGAATTCAGGCTTTCTGGAATCAATTGTTGTTGCCGGAGCATGCTGGAGAGCAGAAAGTTTGATGGAGGGTGTGAAATTTGATGTTGTCAGGGAATTTAATAACGGAACTGATGTTGAAATTTTTATCGGTAATGGAGATATACCACCTTCAGATATTGCCGGCGTTGGAGATTTAACTGCGGATTTGCAACTTAAGACGGGTGTTAGTTATTCAGCATCAGACCCCTGCGGTATATTTTGGTTCGATTCGCCGTTATCCGTCAATGATGTTTCTGGTGTGGCAGTTTCGGTAGAAGATATTAATGACCCCTGCGAAATTTTGACAGTTTATGCTGTCGATGTCAATGGTGTTCCAATTGATATTTCCAAGGTCGTAATCTCGCCTAATGATACCGGATACTGGTATCGTGGAACCTGGTACGAGGCGTCACGTAATGCATACAGTGTTATGGGTCTTAGCCCTATGACATTAACCGGCCCGACCGTTGATATGACACAGGGGTATGCAGTCGTAGCGGCTTCGTTTCCTGAGGACATGCAGGATTTTTACGGCATTAGAGTTATCAGCAGTAAGTCCTCAGCCATTTATGATGTTATTATGCTGCCTCCGATTGTGTCCGGCTCCTGTCAAAGTGGATCGTACAATGTCGGTGACCTTAATCATGATTGCATAGTGGATATGCTGGATATTGAGCTATTTATGCAAAACTGGTTAAAAAATAACGACCAGAATAGTTGAATGGTGTGTTAAGCCTTGGAAGAAGAAGGCTTGTTAAAAATATTTTAAGTTCTTTTTATAAGGAGTGCGAAAATGAAGAAGCGAATGAGAGTAATTGAGTGTGTTGTTGTTTTAGTGATATTTGCTGTGTGCTGCGTTAATTCTATGGCGGCAACGTATACGGCACATGGTACCGAGGATGCGAGCGTCGCGGTTATTCCCGCAACGGGCACTTACGGCGATTGGAACGGATTCCCTAACGATGGTACTATAGACGCAGGCGCCGATACTGGAGGTGTTGTCTATTGGGCATGGTTCAAGTATGCACTGCCAACTTTTGGTGCAGATGAAGTAATTGATACAGCTTCACTGACCTTTGTACCAGTTGCGGGCCTAAATAATGCTGGTACAACCAATATGGGAATTTATTATTGCAGTGAAAATAGTTGGAGCGAAGGGACAATAACCTATAACAGCGCGCCATGGTCAGGTGTGGACTCGTCTCCGATAGCTCAACTGATTCCTTCAATATGGAATTACAATACTGTTGATATCACATCTGCTCTTGTTGGTATGAGCGGCGGGCAGAATGTTACATTTGTTATGACAACGATGAATCAATCCGTTGCGGCTGAATGGTATATACAAACCTCCGAAGGGGGTTACCCACCTTATCTTAGCATTAATGCTACAGTTGTTCCTGAGCCTGCTACCATGGCTCTGTTAGTGATGGGATGTTTTGGGCTGCTTAGAAGGAATCGTACTGTCTAAGAGCGGAATACGAGAAATGTCATGATGATGAGTTGACAAGTTAGAAGTAACTAAAATGATAAAGAATAGAGAGCAGGGCTATGTTAGTGGAAACGTAGCCCTGTCTATCTGGAAAGCAGATAATATAAAGATGTGTTTACAGAATAAAGTTTGGTTAAATGGCAAATGCGTTAAAGGTGGCAAAGTCGCAAACTGCAGACAAATTCATTTTGTAAGTATATGGGCATATATTTTTATTTATCATATTTGTTGCAGCAGTTCGATAGCTACAACATACACATTGCCGGCTATTGAGGATACGACTATTGCAATTCAGCATAGTAGTGGTGCTGGCGGCGACTGGAGTTCTCCCGCCGACACTATTTTTCAGGCAGGTGTGGATGGAGCAGGTTACATTTACTGGGGATGGTTAAAGTTTCATATCCCTGCCCTTTTGCCAAGCGAAAAAATCTCTTCTGCTGCACTTTATTTTGTGCCGACAAACCTTGTAGTCGGCAGCACACCGTTCGATATTGGTGTTTATTATTGCAATGATAGCAATTGGAGCGATCAAACATTAACTTATAATACTGCGCCATGGTCAACCGTTGACTCGTCCCCGACAGGCCACGCGGCCCCTATAATATGGGAGTGGAATACGTTGGATGTTACTTCCCCCCTTCAAGGTATGCGTGGTGGGCAGGATGTTACATTTGTTTACTCGACAATGGATCAATCTGTTTCTGGTATTTACTGCATGCAGTCTTCTGAATCAAACTATATTCCTTATGTTGAGTTACAAACTGTTTCCTTAGCAGGAGGATTTGATTTAAATGGCGACGGATACATTGATTTCAGTGACATAACGATTGTAGCCGAGTACTGGCTGGATAACTGTTCGCCGGATGATTGGTGTGGCGGTACCGATTTTAGTTATAATGGCACTGTTAACTTTGAAGATTTAGCATTGTTGGCGTGTCAATGGCTGCAACCAAAAGATTATTCCGTGCCGGGAATATTGAAGAGTTTGGATGTATGGCTTTTCCCTCAGCCTAAAAAAGTTAATGAAGTCAGTGGAATGTTTGATTTGCAAAACTGCGATGGTATTCGATTCATTGGGTCAGTACCTTATTCCGATGTTAGCAGTATACTGGATCGTTTGAAAAATTCTTTAGCTCAAAGATCAGGAACAATACTGTCACACGAAAGTGGTTATCCAAGTGACGGCTATATTCTTGCTGGAGTTTTTCCCGACAATAATTTGCCGACCGATCTTCATGGTGTATCGGCAAATGAATTTACAGCACTTTCGGAACAAGGATATGTTTTGAATATTGACAGTCACGGTGTAATAGTAGTGGCCAAATATCCTGAGGGTTTGTTCAATGGAGTCCAAACTTTGATTCAGATTGCTACGGATAGAAAGAAACTGCGGGGGGTGCACATAGTAGATTGGCCGTCTTTGAAATATCGCGGCGTTCAGCAGGATATCAGCAGAGGGCAGGTTCCCAAAGTCACGACGTTTAAGCGACTGATAGATGTTTTAGCGGAAGCCAAAGGAAATGTACTAGAGCCTTATATAGAGAATGTATATAAATTTGCCAATTATCCGGATATTTCCCCGACTGAAGGTCTTTCACCAGAAGACGCCAATGAAATATTTGCACATGGTGTTGACAATAATATCGATGTTCATCCTTTCTTTCAGGTATTAGGACATTCTAGTGGTATTCTTAATCTCCCGCAATATCAGGATCTGCGAGTAAGTCCTTGTGTGGATCAGCCTTGGATGATGACATGGGATATTCGCAACCCGGAAGCAGTTTCTATGATGCATGATTTAGTTAGTGAAATATGTCAGGCATTCCCAGGAGCTTATCTGAACGTTGACGTGACCGAGGTTGATATTGATGGTTTTTTGAATACAGGTTCTACTCAGGAAGAAGTGACCGATTTGATATTTAATTATATATTGGGTCTTAATGATGTTGTGAAGCAACATGGTATGCACCTTATGATTGCCCAAGGACCTTTAGACAGTGTTGGGTCATTGTCAGGAATGGGGCCTAAAATAGATGCAGGTGTTTTCCCACAAGACGTTATGATAGGCAGCTATTATTGTGCGGGCGGAGTATATCAGCCTGCTTGGCAAGTTGACTATCCGCGTTTTCAAAGTCATGGAATAACTTTCTTTACACAGCCATGGATTGATTCTCATATAAGAATATTGCCATGGGTAAGCCACGCCATGAATTTTTCGGATATGGAAATTACTCGTGGGCTGATGTATGGAGCAAAAGGGAGTGTAACTACTGATTGGGGTGATGCGGGACATTTTCACTTTGTTGGTCAGGAGTGGTATCCATTTGTTTATCATTGCGCAAGTGCCTGGACTGGCACTCAGCATGACCGGGACTATTTTAATCAGGCGTTTACTCGCCAGTTTTACGGAATAGCTGATGACAGTGTGGCCCAAGCTATAAAGTTAGCCGGAAATATAAGTGATATTAAGGTTTTAGTTAATGAGGGGAGCGGTCCGACTGAACTTGAAACTTACTATTTCTGGGAATTTTTCCAAAACCCATTCACGAGCAATTATATTATTCGTCTTGTGGATCCTTTAAATATAGGAGAGAAAATTTTACAGAGAACGAATGAAGCTGTGAATTTGCTGGAGACGGCATATATCAAAGCTACTAGGAACCAGGATAATATTGAACAATTGCTTTTTGGGGCTAAATGTTATCAAGCTTTGGGCAACAAGTTGATTATGGTTGGACACGCTAGAAACGCGAATTATCCCCGGGAATTGTTGAATTCGGAATTGGATTCACTTGTAAATACCTATACTGGCTTAAAGGCAGAGTTTCAGCGTTTATGGTTGGCAGAAGACAGTGATAATGATGGTTTTGCCACACTAACCAATAATTTTAACGGCACTATTTTAGGTTGTTTAGACAAAATAGGTGCTTATAATTTTTTGAGCAACGCAAGTTTTGAGCTAGGAGATCTGACCGGATGGAACACTACATGGAGTTCTAATAGCTCTGTTTCTACGGATTATGCTCATACAGGCGGTTTCTCTGCAAAACTAAGCGGCTCTGTTGACGGCTCAATCCCAACAGCCTATTTAGCCCAATATCCTACAGGCGGAAGCTGGACGGTACCTATATTATCTGAAAATGATACAGTCAAATTGGGCGTTTGGTTGTTAAATCCGTCATTGAATCCTTTAAAACTTGGCGAAATGGCACGGTTAAGAGTTCAAATGGTAGGCGAAGTTTCTGGTTGGTATCCATCATTATACTCGGATTGGTTGATAGACTCCAATACTGCACATGATACTTGGGTAAAACGTGAAATGTCATTCACAGTGCCTCAGGGAGATTATGGCTTCCTGTGGGTGGAACTGGATTTGGATGCGCTAAGTGGAGGAATGATATATGCTGATGATTTTTATGCTAATATTTATGAACCGTTTTCTATGACAAACGCAGGTTTTGAAACAGGTGATTTTACTGGATGGAACATCAATGGTCAATGGTACCCTAAAAATAGTACTGTATCGACTAACTATTTTTACAATGGCACCTACTCACTAAAAATAGATAATCCTACTGGAGCGTATGATCCTGAATCTGGTTATGCAATTCAATACCCTGTGGGCGGTGACTGGGGTGCAAATACCATTGCTTCAGGAGATGAAATAATGCTAACGGCATGGGTACTGAATCCTTCATCAGATCCACTGTTGCAGGGTCAGACAGGTAGTTTGGAAGTGGGCGTGTACGGCGATAATTCAGGGTGGTCCTATATGTACTCTGGAGTTCTGATTGATTCGAATTTACCACATGACACTTGGATTCCGATTTCATGGGGGATAATTGTTCCACAAGGCGACTACAGGCTTGTAGAGACTAGAATAACTATGAACGAAGCTTATGCTATGGATGGTGGTTCCATATATGCTGATGATTTTAACTTACTGCGTAAATTGAAAAAATAACAGTTTGTAATTAGGAGAATAAAATTGCGAATTACAGGCACATTTTTGGATGAGATTACCTATGATATTCCGTCAAATAATTGGGGAAGACAAGAATGGGCGAGAGATTTCGGAGTGATGCGCTCTATAGGTATTGATACGGTTATTCTAATTAGAGCCGGGCTTAGAAACATAGCGGCTTTTCCGTCAAAAACCTTGAAGAAACATGTAGGCATTCTGCCTGTACAGGGTGATTTGGTAGATATGTTTTTAACGTTAGCTGAACAGAATGATATGGATTTTTATTTTGGTACATACTATTCTGATGGGTATTTGGGTTCGGACAATAATCAGAGGATAATTGATATTAACAGAGAACTTGTTGAAGAGGCTTGGAATAAATACGGAAAGCGGAAATCTTTCAAAGGCTGGTATTTGACTGATGAGATCGGGAGAAGAGAAGATGTGGCAGGCATTGAATCTATCTGTAGATTAGGGAATTACTGCAAAAATATTTCTCCAGATATTCCTGTGATGATATCTCCATACATTTATGGAAAAAAAATATCTTCTAACCCTGTGACATTAGAACAACACAGAACAGAATGGGACGAGATACTCGCTGGATTTAAAGGAATTGTCGATATAGTTAGTTTTCAGGATGGGCATATGGATTTTAGTGAGTTGAAGGATTATCTTCTGGTAAACAATGATTTAATACGAAAATATGATATGAAAGCGTGGTCGAACATTGAAACTTTTGATCGTGATATGCCTATAAAATTTCCTCCTATTGATTGGCGTAAATTGCTATGGAAACTGACTTCTGCGAGTATGGCGGGGTACGACAAATTAATTACGTTTGAATTTTCACATTTTTTAAGTCCAAACTCACAATGGGCCTCAAGTAAAAATCTCTTTAATCGTTACTGTGAATTTTTTACAATAGATCAGAATAAAAAAACTTACGCTCCTCTAAGTTATACAAAGAAGTCTCATCAGGATATAGTTAATTTGTGAACTAAGAAAATTCGCATGGACGGAAAAACAAAATAGTTAATCTTCAAATCATAGCAGTTTTATAATCTCTAAAACAATGTTAATAACGATAAATTTTATCAGAAGTTCAAATGGTTATAATCTGGGTGATAATTTTTTTTAGAAAGTAGCTATGAATCTACACATGTTTGATTTATCTGTAATATTAACCTTTTTTGTTATTTCATTATTAGTTGGTATTGTTGTTGCTAAACGTGCGGGCACGAGTTCCTCAGAGTTTTTTCTTTCTGGCCGAACAATGCCATGGTGGCTCCTAGGTTTTTCCATGGTAGCCACAACCTTTTCTGCGGATACACCTAATCTGGTCACTGACATTGTGCGGCAACATGGAATGGCCGGCAATTGGGTGTGGTATCCATTTCTTCTGACGGGAATGATTACAGTTTTTGTGTATGCAAAACTCTGGAGGCGTTCCGGTGTAATGACGGATGTGGAATTTTATGAAATTCGATATAGTGGTAAAGAGGCTGCATTTCTTCGTGCTTTCAGGGCATTGTATCTCGGTGTGTTTTTTAATATAATGATAATGGCCAGTGTTACTCTGGCTGCAATAAAAATAGGCGGAGTTATGTTTAATTTCAACCCGCTCAAAAGCGTGCTAGTCGCAGCAACTGTAACGGTCATATTCAGCACTATGGGAGGGCTTCGCAGTGTATTATTTACAGATTTTTTATTGTTTATAGTCGCAATGATAGGCTCTGTAACGGCAGCTTTTTTTGCGGTTAAGCATCCATCTGTAGGGGGGCTACAGAATCTTATTACCAACGCTGCAGTCAAAGAAAAATTGGTCTTTCTACCTGATTTTAACGATACAGATGCTGTCATATCTCTGCTTATTGTTCCGCTTGCGGTTCAATGGTGGAGCGTGTGGTATCCTGGAGCAGAACCAGGTGGGGGGGGGTATATTGCCCAACGTATACTTGCCGCCAAGAATGAAAAACATGCCACAGGTGCAACTCTTTTCTTCAATATCGCTCATTACGCATTTCGGCCGTGGCCGTGGTTTATTGTTGCTCTTTCCTCACTGGTGGTTTTTCCGAATCTTCAATCTTTGAAATCTGCTTTCCCGCATCTTGACCCCTCTATGATTAAAAATGACCTCGCTTACCCGGCTATGTTGACGTTTCTGCCTCATGGCATACTCGGTTTGGTAGTGGCATCTCTTATCGCTGCATATATGTCAACTATGTCAACACATTTGAACTGGGGTTCTTCTTATGTGGTTAATGATTTTTACAGACGTTTCGTCAATCCTTCGGCACCGGAAAGGCAGCTAGTGCGCATCGGGCGCATTTCGACGGTTGTGATGATGATCGCCGCAAGCTCAATAGCATTATGGCTTGGAAATGCGCTGAGAGCATTTAATATTTTATTACAAATAGGTGCCGGTACCGGATTGTTGTTTTTACTTCGCTGGTTCTGGTGGCGAATCAATGCATTTAGTGAAATTGCAGCCATGATAGTATCATTTAGTATAACTATTTATTTTGAGTTTATTCATCAGGCCTTAGGTTTTGAACGATTCGAGCACTGGAAGCAGTTAGTGATCGGAGTGGCGATTACAACCGTATCTTGGGTGATTGTAACTCTATTTACCCGTCCGACAGATGAGCGGACACTGACAGATTTTGTTAAACTGATAAATCCTGGTGGGCCCGGCTGGAAGAAAGTCGAAGACAGAGCAAAAAAGAATGGAATATCTATCGAAAGTCAGGCCTCTCGCCCTAATTTGCCAATGGGCATACTTTGTATGTTTCTGGGTTGCGTTTTGGTTTACAGTGCTATTTTTGCGACGGGATTTTGGATTTATGATAAGATGTTTATGGCAGCGATTTTGACGGGCTTGGCGTTATTAGTGGCTGTAACATTGATTAAACTCTGGGGTTCTAAGAATCTATTATAGTTTGTCAATAAAGGATGATGCGGTATGAATCGGAAGGAAAGACTAACGGCCACATTGCTCGGAAAACAGGTTGATCGCTCGGCCGTATCTTTTTATGAATTGAACGGCATTGATGAGGACCCTTATGATGATTCGCCGTTTAATATTTATTCGCATCCGTCATGGAAGAGTCTGATAAACCTGACCCGTGAAAAAACAGATCGCATTGTTATGCGGAATGTGCCTTACTCAATGGGGCCACATATTAAGATACCTTATTGGAGCCATCTGAAGGATATTGGCAGAACGGATGTCAGTTTCGATAATAATGGAAGTCGTTTTATGACTTTGACATTGCAGACGGGTTGCAGAACTCTGACCAGTCGCACGCGGCAGGACCGAGACGTTAATACTGTCTGGACATTGGAATATTTATTGAAAGATGTGAATGATATCAGGGCATGGCTGGAAATGCCTGTTTTTGAGTACAGTGATGGCATTGATTTGTCATATATTACAGAAACTGAGCGATTGTTGGCGGACAGTGGTATCGTTATGATAGATACGCCCGATCCAGTTTGCTGTGCAGTGGAACTGCTAGGATTTGAAACAATGATGCTGATGGCGACGCTGGAGTCGAAGCTGTTTCACCAGCTGTTGCAGAGATTTGCTTCAGTGTTACACCACCAGACAGATTACATATCACAGGCTCTCCCTGGGCGACTTTGGCGCATTTATGGCCCTGAGGCAATGACAGCCCCATATTTCAGGCCAAAGCATTTTAGGGAGTACATTGTAAAATATGATGCCCCGATGATTCACGCGATTGAGCGAAACGGCGGCTATGCAAGGATACATTGTCATGGAAAGGTAAAAGATATACTAGACGATATAGTTTCTATGGGCTGTAGCGGGATTGACCCGTTAGAGCCTCCTCCGCAGGGAGATGTAGATCTTTGGTATGTCCGCCAAAAGTATGGTGAGCAGCTTGTTCTTTTTGGCAACCTTGAAATTGCCGATATTGAAAATATGCCTACCTTAGAATTTGAAAAAAGGATTATCAATGCGATAAAGCAAGGAACCTGCGGCAAAGGCAGAGGATTTGTTTTAATGCCTTCAGCTTGTCCTTATGGTCGTGTAGTATCCGATTTGACATTGAGAAATTATGAAACTATTATAGAAATAGCAGAGAGCTATTCAGGCAATTAATATATGACTAATCAAACAAAAATCAGTAATGTCGAAATTTCGCCAAAAAGTCTAATTGCTTAGAGTAAATCAATAAACTAAACAGGAAGTGTCAAATAATTTATTTTTATATAGGAAATTAAGAATGTTTGAAGCTAGGTCAACAAATGTAAGATCATTGGTGGTATTTTCAATTATTGCGATGTTTTTATCAAATTTATCCTTGCAGGCATTTTCTTCTCCTGTGACAAAAATATTAAGTCAGAAAAATCTTTGGATTATCCCTGAACCAAAAAAAATTGTTGATGCAGCCGGTTCGTTTAAGCTCAGTTCGTGCAACGAGATTAATTTGATAGGAGCCGATCTACCTTCGTTATTTAAAGTTAATTTATTAGAGAGATTGGATTTAAAAGCATCAATAACGTTAACCAACAGCAAAGCTCCAAAGCCTCAGGCGATTAACCTGATTTTTTCTCCGAATGGCAAGCTTGATACACAAGTGGAGTATATTGATAATGATGAATTCGAAACATTGTCGGTTCAGGGCTATATACTCCACATTGATAGTAATAGCATAACCATTGCGGCAAAGGATGTTAGCGGGCTTTTTTATGGAATAGGAACGTTGATTCAAATAGCGGCGGATAATATTTCACTACCGGGATTGCATATTTTAGATTGGCCCAGCTTAAGATTTCGCGGTGTGCAGCAGGACGTTAGCAGGGGGCAGGTTCCAACGGTGCAAACATTAAAGCGGTTAATAGATGTGTTAGCTGCTGCAAAGATGAATGTTCTTGAATTATATATTGAACATACTTTTAAATTCAAGTCGCACCCTGCCATCTCGCCGCCGGAAGGACTTTCAGTACAAGATGCAAATGCAATTTTTAACTATGGTGCCGAAAATCATATAGATGTACATCCTTTTCTTCAGGTGCTTGGGCATTCGGGTCATGTTCTAAACTTGCCACAATATCAGCATTTACGTGTCAGCCCATGTAAGGAAAAACCTTGGATTATGACATGGGATGTCCGTAAACCCGAATCGGTGTCTATGGTGCACGAATTGATGGGTGATATCTGCAATGCGTTTCCTGGGCAATACTTGAACGTTGATATTACTGAGATCGATATTGATGGTTTTCTGAATACAGGTTCTACTCAGGAAGAAGTAACTGATTTGATATTTAATTATATTTTGGATCTAAATAATGTTGTGAAGCAACATGGTATGCATCTTATGATTGCCCAAGGACCTCTTGACAGCATAGGTCATCTTGCTGGCATGGGGCCTAAGCTGGATAAATTGCCTAAAGATATTCTGATTGGTATGTATTATACTGCCGGGGGTGATTATAAGCCGGCATGGAAAACGGATTTTCCTCGTTTACAAACAAATGGATTCAACTTCTTTGCACAGCCATGGATTGATTCTCATATAAGAATATTGCCGTGGGTAAGCCATGCCATGGATTTTTCGGATGAAGAGGTAAGCCGGGGGCTGGCTCACGGTGCAATTGGTAGTATTACGTGTGATTGGGGCGATGCGGGACATTTTCATTTGGTAGGTCAGGAGTGGTATCCGATTGTATATCATGGTGCCAGTGCCTGGACGGGTGCAAATCTTGATAGGAACTATTTTGATCAAGCTTTTACTTTTCGGTTTTACGGAATATCCGATAGCAGTGTTGCTAAAGCTATACAGTTAGCCGGAAATATTAATGGCCAAAAACTCAAAGTTAAAGACGATTCTGGTACGATTACAGAAAAATCATCATACTATTTTTGGGAATTTTTTAACAATCCGTTCACGGATAATAATATGATTTTTTTAGTAGATCCCGTTGAGGAAGGAAATAGAATATGTAAAGCTGCTGATGAATCAATAAGTATGCTTCAAAAAGCCTATGCAAACGCCAGTCGCAACAAAGACAATATAGAACAATTGTTATTTGGGGCAAGATGTTATCAGGCAATGGGGTTGAAGATGATTATGGTCGGCCATGAGCGTGATTCCGCATATTCACGCGAGCAGTTGTGTGTCGAATTGAAAAAAATCATTAAGGTTTATGAGAAATTAAAAGCGGATTATAAAAACCTATGGTTAGCTGAAGACCGAGAAAATGATCACATGCACATGTTAATTAGCCGGTTTGATAATACTATAAAACCATGTAGAGAAAAATTATCAGAAATTAACAAATAGGGAAAAAGACAAAATGGACCATGTTGAACGATTCAGAAATATCATGTCTTTTAAACAGGCAGATCGGCTCCCAATTGTTGAGTGGGCTATATGGTGGGACAAGACCATCGACAGGTGGCATAAAGAAGGATTGCCTTTAGAGTTGCAAGAAAATGTGGATATTCGGGCGTATTTCAGCCTTGATTCTTATAATCAGTTATGGGTATCTTCTTTTACGAAGGACTGTCCATGTCTATCAGAATCAGGTGCAGGATACATAAGCACTGCCGGGGAGTACCATAATTTTAAGAAATTTTTATATCCCAATAATCCATTTGAGAAGAATGTACTTTCTATTTGGAACACAATGCACCAAAGTGGTGAAATGGTGATCTGGTTTACCTTAGAAGGTTTTTTCTGGCATCCTCGATCTTTATTTGGAATTGAAAAACATATATTTTCGTTTTACGATCAGCCAGAACTTATGCATGAGATTAATAAGAACCTATTGGATTATCATATCAGGATTGTTGAACAAATATGTGAGATTTGTGAACCAGATTTTATGACGATTGCTGAAGATATGTCATATAATAATGGTCCAATGATATCTCGGAAATGTTTCGATGAATTTCTTGCGCCATATTATTTGAAATTGACTAAAATATTAAAAAAACATAATATTATTATTTTAGTTGATTCTGATGGTGATGTTACTCAAATGATTCCCTGGCTTGAGAACGTTGGTGTCCAAGGGATACTTCCATTGGAAAGAGCGGCAGGTTGCGATATTTTTGAAATTCGCCAAAAACATCCTAAATTTTGTATGATAGGCGGATTCGATAAAACAGTGATGTCGAAAGGCGAAATCGCAATGCGAAAAGAATTTGAAAGATTACTGCCGGCCATGAAAGGGGGAGGTTATATTCCTTCAGTTGACCATCAGACGCCGCCAGATGTTTCTTTAAATAATTACTGTATTTATGTTTCATTGCTGCGGGAATATGTAAAAATAGCTTGCGAGTAATAATTATGACTTCTAAGGAAAGAGTCTTGTTAAGCATTAATCATTCACAACCTGACCGAGTGCCTTTGGGATGGGCTGGAATTAATTCAAATATTAAAAAAAAAATCAATAAATATTTAGGTTTAAATGGCAATGATGAGGATTATTTGCTTGAAGCACTTGATGTAGATTTGCGTGTTTTAGATTTGCCTTATGTTGGCCCAAAGATACATAAAGATATATCCGGACTAATAGTTGGTACCTTATGGGGATGGAGATGTAAATTTATAAAAAATGAATTTGGCAGCTACTTGGATTATTGTGATTTTCCACTGAAAAATGCTGACTTTGATGAGATAGAAGCGTGGCCGATGCCTCATCCTGATGATTTTGCTTATGATTGCTTGTTAGAACAATGCAAAAGATATAAGGACTATTGTATTGTATTTGGTAATCCTGGTTTGGCAGATATAATTAATAGCAGCGGTTTTCTATGTACCATGGAAAAAGTATTAATGGACCTGGCAGTAGGAGATAAAACTATTTTAAGATTAATAGATCGAAGGAATGAAATTAATCTGCAAATATTAGAAAACGTGCTAAAAATTTCGGGCAAAGATATTGATATAATCTGGATTGGTGAAGATTTAGGAACTCAAAATTCGGCTCTCATTAGCATATCATTTTTTAGAGAATTTATAAGACCCAGGCATCAAAAATTTATTGATCTCGCAAAGAAATATCGCAAGAAAGTGATGATACATAGTTGCGGTTCAAGCAGTTGGGCTTTTGAAGATTTTATAGACATGGGGATCGATATAATCGACACAATCCAGCCAGAGGCTAAAAGTATGTCGCCTGCCTATTTGAAGAATTTTTTTGGAGATAAGCTGAGTTTTCATGGGGCTATTTCAACGGCTGGGCCTTTATCTGATGGAACAGTTGATGATATTATCAAATGTGTTAACCAAACTCTTGACATAATGATGCCGAAGGGTGGGTATATAATGGCCCCGACACATATGATTCAAGATAATACTCCCCCTGAAAATATTTTAGCTATGTATAACGCGGCTAAGAAATTTGGCTCTTATATAAGGAAATAAATAACAAGCTTAAAAGGAGATTTTGTGGAAGACAGTTCTCAGTGTAATACGATGAAAAACGATTCCACCGCTAACACTAAACTTCGTGTCGGACAGAAAATTGCCTGGGGAACCGGAGCGATGGCAGATACTTTGATGGCTAACATCATAGGCGGGCTGGCACTGCCTATTTACAATATTGCGTTAGGAGTAAATCCGGTATTGATCGGCTATGCCTTGGGAATCCCTAGATTATGGGATGCGATCACAGACCCATTTATGGGCAACATATCCGATAACACTCATTGCAAGTTGGGCAGACGCAGACCTTACATTGCACTGGGAGCGATACTTAGTGGAATATTATTTGCTATTTTATGGATGCCACCAACCAAATTTAGCCAAACTGGGTTGTTTATATTTTTTCTTATTGTATCCATTCTTTACTTTACTGCTTACACAATCTATACAATTCCTCAGAATGCCCTCGGATTCGAGTTGAGTGCCGATTATAACGAGCGGACGAGGGTCATGGCTTATAGGTCATTTTTTGCAGGTGTAGGCGGGTTGCTTTTTCCGTGGGCATATAAGTTGTGTTTTCTTAAACAATTCGGCAGTAACGAAGTTGAAGGTGTGCGAATTGTTGGTATTATTTTTGGGATTCTAATAATAATAACAGGAATGGTGCCTGCTATTTTTTGCCGCGAGAACATACAAGTTCAGACTCAGGTAAAAATATCTCTGATGGAAGCATTTAAATACACGGTTAAAAACGGCACATTTTTGATTTTGGCGCTAGTGATATTTTTTATATTGTTGGGACTTTTTCTTGTTGCTCCCTTGGGTTCGTATATTAACATTTTTTATGTTTATGGCGGCGATAAAAGCTCTGCGGCAACTATCGGCGGAGTTGGCGGAACAATGTATGCAGGAATGTCAATCCTGATGATTCCGCTGGTAACATATCTCGGTACTCATTGGGGCAAGAAAAGTACGCTGCTTGCGGGACAGTCAATAGTTATTATTTCTTCTCTTTCGAGCTGGTTTCTCTATACCCCCAAGCATCCTTATCTGCAGCTTATAACGCTTGCAATGGTGGCACCGGGACTTTGCTGTATTTTTATTCTTACATCTTCCATGTTGGCCGATGTTTGTGATATTGATGAAGTAAATACTGGTCGCAGACGTGAAGGAATGTATGGAGCTGTTTTTTCATGGGTATTCAAGGGAGGCATTGCTGCTGTTATGGCACTTAGCGGCTATCTTGTTGGATGGTCGGGTTTTGATGTTAAATTAGAAGCAATGCAGAGACCTCAAACGATACTGAATATGCGTTTTATGTTCGCAGTCGTACCGGCTGCTTGCGTGGGTATTTCATTTTTGTTAACAATTTCTCTCCCACTTACAAAGAAGCAGGCAATGAAAGTCAGAGCTATTCTTGATGAGCGTAAAAAGATTTGAGCTATAAAGCTTTATGGAATTGGAGAGTCTATTACTGATAAATTATATAATTTGAATCGTAGACAGTTTCTCGAAAAAGCAGGTGTGACAATCGCAGGGACGATGTGTACTGGCATGGTGGCGAGACGTGATAAGAAAGTATATAATGGAGATTCGTCTAAACCAAAGTACCCAAATTTAGTTTTCGTATTTGCTGATCAATGGCGAGCACAAGCTACAGGATATGCTGGAGATTCAAATGCAATCACACCTAATCTCGAAAAACTTGCCAAAGAAAGTATAACTTTTACAAATGCAGTTTCGTGTTGTCCGGTATGTAGCCCCTATAGGGCCAGTCTCATGACCGGCCAATATCCACTAACTCATGGAGTTTTTCTCAATGATGTTCAACTTAATAGCCCTGCCATCACTATTGCCCAGGCTTACAATGCATCTGGTTATGACACAGCTTATATAGGCAAATGGCATCTAGATGGACATGGAAGAAATTCCTATGTACCTCTTGAAAGAAGGTTGAGTTTTAAATTCTGGAGAGGATTTGAATGTTGCCATAACTATAATGATTCTTTCTATTATGCAGACGAGCCTGTAAAGCTTAGATGGAACGGCTACGATGCGGTATCACAAACGCAAATGGCACAGCAGTATATAAAGGAGCATGTTGTCAAGGAAAACCCGTTTGCGCTGTTTTTGTCACTAGGGCCTCCTCATGACCCATATAATAGCGCACCTGAAAAATATAAAAGACTTTTTTCTGATTCTGAAAAATTACGATTGCGCCCAAATATCCCTTCTGAATTTTACGAAAAATCAAGGCATGATCTTTGTGGCTATTACTCGCATATTGCAGCCCTTGATGATTGTGTAGGAAGTTTGCTGGATACGCTTCGTGACTGTGGTATAGAAAAAAATACTATTTTCGTATTCACATCTGATCACGGAGATATGCTTTACTCTCAAGGGGTACAAAAGAAGCAACAACCATGGAATGAAGCTGTCTGTGTTCCATTTTTGCTGAGATATCCTGCCGTTATGGGATTAAGGAAAAAAAAGATTTCAACACCGTTTAATAGCCCGGATATAATGCCGACATTATTAGGATTATGCGGGGTAGGTATTCCCAAAACAGTCGAAGGCAATGATTTTTCATCTATTATTACCGGAGAGCGGAATCCGCCTGAAGGCATTGCGGCGCTTATAGCCTGTTATTCACCATTTGGTGAATGGCCTCGCGATCAGGGCGGTAAAGAATATCGTGGTATTCGTACAGAAAAATATACTTATGTCAAGGATATGCAAAGCCCCTGGCTGCTTTATGACAATGAGACCGATCCTTATCAGCAGAGCAATTTATGTAATAAATTGCAGTATAAGGAACTTCAAAAGAAACTTGAAAATATTCTCATACAGAAACTTCAAGAAACTAATGACGGTTTTCTGTCTGGCTATGACTATATAGAAAAGTGGGGTTATACTGTTGATGAAGCTGGCAATGTCCCTTATCTTTAGTGTGAAGAGGATTCAAAGCAATGTTACTTAAAGCAAAATGGATATGGAAGCAACAAGATGATTTATGTTATAATCAGACTATTGTTGCTAGAAAAAAGATAGAAGCAAAGGTGGTGAAAAAAGCATTTGTTAAGATAACTGCTGACAGTTATTATCGCTTATATATAAATGACCATTGGATTAATGATGGACCTCCTCGGAGTTGGCCTGAACATTTTCAATATGACACTATTGAAGTTACTGAATTTCTTAAAGCAGGTATCAATGAAATTAAAATCATTTCTCGTTATTATGGCGTTGGTGATTTTCATCGAGTATGCAAACAGGCAGGAATTCTCTTTCAAATGGATACAGCAGATGTTGATGGTAACAGGACCACAGTTATTTCCGATGAAACGTGGGATATTGCTGATGCTGGAGCATGGGTTTCTAATACGCCTAAAATTTCAATTCAGATGGAGCCATTTGAGTATTATGATGCTCGCTTGGAAGATAGTTTAAAATTTACTAAAGCCACTGTTTTATATGATGCTTATGGTGGGCCATGGAAAGATTTAAAGCCACGAGATGTTGCACTATTGAGCAAAAAGCCGGTTGCCTTTCAGTCTTTTATAGGCGCAAACATTGTCAGAAGTGATAGCATTAGTTACTGTCTGCCCGCGACGAGATTGGTGTTTCCCGGCCTTATAGAGGCGAACCTGAAAGTCTGCCCCGCATGCGGAATGGCGACTATTTTGAAAGTAGATAAGGAAAGTTGCTTTAATTTATACACTGAGGGATTGGTATTTGCGATTGATGGTCAATATAATCCAAAGGGTGATTACAAACTTAATGCCGGCGATCATTTGATATTGGCATTTGCAGAAGCGAACTACAGTCATATTAAAGAAAAGATTTTTCGGTTTGTGGATCCACCGAAATTTGAACTACAAAATCCTGTTGATAGAAATGAAGAAAATCCATGGTGTTTTATCCGCTTCAATAATTATGCGTTTTCAGCAGATGATATTATATGGGTTGATTTTTTAAAGGATGATAAAGAAATATTCCAGGGATTTAAAAAATACAAAAATCTAATTGAAAGTTTATTGAACGATGTTAACGATGAAAAAACATTTAATAAGTACCTCAAAGGTTATGCAGTAAGCCTTACCACTGAAAATATGTTTGCCCACGATACTTCATGGCGTTTTAAGGAACGCAGAGTTGTTTCAGATGTTGATGATAATGTGATGAATCCTGATGCACTACTTAATGACGGAACAGATTGTACTATTATAAATCCAAGTGCCGCAGGAGATATTGAACTTATGTATGATTTGGGTGAACAGAACTGTGGCTATTATAGTTTTGATTTGACTGCTGATGAAGGCGTTCAAATGAGCATAGATGGAATTGAATATATCAATCCGGATGGAAGGTTGCAGCACACAAGCGATAACAGTAACGGGTTGTGCTATATAACCAGAAATGGCGACAACAGTTATATTTCTTTGAAGCGTCGGTCAGGACGATATATATTTATTACGTTGAGAAAGCAGAAAAGCCCTGTTCATATAAGAAATATAAAATTGATAGCATCAACATACCCTATAGAAAGTAGAGGAAACTTTTTTTGTAGCGACCCGATGCTGAACAAGATTTGGGAGATATCTGCTCGTACTCTGAAACTTGGTATGGAAGACACATTTACTGATTGCTCACTGTATGAACAGACACTTTGGGTTGGTGATGCCAGAAATGAATCTTTATTTGCGTATGGGATTTTTGGGGCAACTGATATAACCAAAAGAAGTATACTTTTGGCTGCACAGTCATTGGATAGTTATCCAATGGTTGGTTGTCAAGTTCCTTCAAGTTGGAAGTGTATCATACCGGTTTGGAGTTTTTTGTGGGGAATTTCTGTCTGGGACTATTATTGGTACACAGGAGATAAAAAGTTTTTGAAAGAAATTTGGCCCTTCGTTATCAGAAATTTAAAAGGTGCAGAGGAGTATATCAATCAAGATGGATTATTTAGTGCTCCCTTCTGGAATTTATTTGATTGGGCTCCCATAGATCAGAGACAAAAGACAGTTCTGCATAATAGTATGTTTTTTGTTGGTGCAATAAATGCGGCCATACGCTGTAGCGAAATTGTGAGCAATTATGACGATAAGATCTGGTTGAAAAATATGAAAAACACATTGTGTCGTGGGATTAACAAATTGTGGGATTCAAATAGAAAGACGTACCCCGACAGCATGCACGATGATGGAATTTCAAGCGATTCTGTCAGCCAGCACACCAGCTTTCTATCAGTTCTCTATGATATTATCGAGGGTTCTAACAGAGGTGACGCTGTATCGAATATGATATCACCTCCGGCGGGGATGGTTCGTGTCGGTTCTCCGTTTGCCATAATGTATCTTTATGAGGCGATGGAGAAAGTGGGCTTAGAGCAAAAAATAATTGAATCTATTCGTGAAAATTATTTGCCGATGATAGAGGCGGGTGCGACAACCGTATGGGAGACATTTGCCGGTATGCGTCCGATGTCGGATGGGCCGAGTCGCAGCCACTGTCACGGCTGGTCAGCATCACCCCTTTACTTTTTTAGCCGAGTTATATTAGGGGTTAGATATGCCGCTGCAGGTGGAAAGGCGATTAAACTTAAGCCTAGTGTCATAGAGGGTTTGACATGGGCAAAAGGAACGGTTTTAACGCCCAATGGCCCAGTAGAAGTTGATTGGCAGCTTGAAAAAAATATTTTCAAATTTAATTGTGCATTGCCAAAAGGGACGAATGTGGAATTCGTTGAAAGTGAAAGTCTTAATCGAGTAAAAGTTGTGAAGAATATAAAAGGAATTAAATTATGAAGAATAAGATTAAAGTTCTGTTTGTTGTTATATCATATTTTCAATCTTTATTATTAGCCGTCGATATTGTAAAATCAAATGGCAGCGAAATTGCTGTGCGGCAGATAATTGAATCAACCAGGAGCATAACGTATTATAACGGTGAGATAAGTTGGGCGAATTTTGATTACAGCCGGTTTGAGTCAACTATTAAAGAGATGCAGGATATGGGTGCGAATACGATTTGGTTTGTGTTACCATGGATAGACTTTCAGGCACAAGCCTTGCCAGAGCCGCAGTGGAATGAAAAGGCAGTAGAAAACCTTAATAACGCTATTACAATAGTGCAAACGCAGGGTATGAGAGTAATGTTGCCTTTGTGTTATTTGGGAAAGGGTTGGAGTCCGAAGGGGATAGACCCTAATGTATGGACTGCCGATAAAGACATGTATCAGGCCTTCGGCTTGTATGCTAAGACGCTTATTACCAGATTGTTGCAAAATGGCAATGATAATATGAGTTTTTTGTTATATGGAGAGGGATGTTATCCAAGTTTTCATCGTACCAGAGAATACCAGATTACAGTAAAATCCTTTAGGAAATGGTGCCGTGACAACAATGATGATATTAACTTCTGGAATAGTCGTTGGGGCACATGCTACAAATGGGACAATTTATTGCCTTTCACTGGAAAAACAGCGAGCGATAAAGAAAACACCCAAAATTTGCTTGCTGACTATTGGAGATGGTCATCGAGTATAATTTGTGAAAGGCATGGCAGCCTTGCTCATGAAATAAGAGGTATAATCGGAAATAAGGCATTAATCGGTTATCATGATGATGCGATCATAGCCAAAGACTGGGGGGGCGGAGTTACTCCTATACCCAAGGATAATCCTTATCAGTTTTTGAGTTTTGCGCATTATTATACCTTGCATGAGTATGGCTCATTAGACAAGTTTGTATTGCAGACAAATGATGTAATTACTAAATTCAAAAAGTTATATCCTGAAATGCCGCTGGGAATTTTTGAGACCGGATTGTGTGAACAAGATTTTGACCGAAACAATCAGGCCAACGTTATTAGCGAAATTGCCCATATTGCTGAAAGAAAAGATGTTGGTATCAATATCTGGATGTGGCAGGACCACATAACTGGTGATAAGTGTCAGCAGACTTTTGGGCTTATTACACAAAATGGGAAAAAAAAACCTGCATATCTGATGCTTCATAAAATCTGGCAGAAGGGTAATAATTAAGGACGAACCATTATTGAAGACTGAAAAACGGCGATTATAGATGCTGCTTTATTGTAGCTTATGTGATACTTCCCTAATTTTAGGTGTTTTTGCCAGAAGCTGCCATGGCGATTTACTCCTATTGATTGGCTCGAAAAAAAATTGCATTTAGCAGAACAATTTAGTGAAGCATTACTATTGGGGATATTAGGAGAAATTAATAAAAGCAGAAAAAGATTCTTCTTCTTTAGTTATCTAACTATTGATTGGAAAGGGAACATATGCAAGCAGGCGATATTAAAAAATATATTCAAATATATAGTAAAGGTTTATTGGAGGATACATTATCTTTTTGGCTAAAGCATAGTATTGATGAAAAATACGGCGGATTTATATTTTCCTTAGACAGGGATGGTAGTATTCTTGATACCGATAAGCCTATGTGGATTCAGTCTCGCTTTGTATGGCTGCTTTCAACTTTATATAATACAGTAGAAAAAAAACAGCAGTGGCTTGATTTGGCGAAACATGGAATTGATTTTATTGAAAAATATGGTTTTGACAAAGACGGTCGAATGTTCTTCAGGGTTACTCAAGACGGCAAAGGTCTTATCAAGCGACGTTATTTATATTCAGAGTTTTTTGCTGTTCTCGGTTTTGCAGCTTATGCGCAAGCAGCAGGGGAAGAAAGTTATAAGGAAAAAGCGGTAGAGCTTTTCGAGATGATTCAAAAATATCTTAATACGCTGGGGCTTTTGTTACCTAAAGGTATACCGGGTGTGCGGGATATGAAAAATCTTGCCATTCCAATGATGATTATTTGTGTTTGTCAGCAGTTAAAGAATGTTGTTGAAAAGAATTATTGCGATAAACATATTGACAATGCCATAGCAGAAATTGAAAGCCACATAAACGACCAATATAGATGTGTACTCGAAAACGTCGGCCCAAACGGAGAATTTATAGATCACTTTGATGGTAGAATAGTTACGCCCGGACATGGCATTGAGGCTGCATGGTTTATTCTTCATGAAGCGCTCTGCAGAGACAGAAATTTGCATTTGATTAACCTTGGATGTAAGATGGTTGATTATTGCTGGCAAATAGGATGGGATAAAAAATATGGTGGAATACTTTATTTCAAAGATGCCAGAGGTTTGCCTGTAAGTGAATATTGGCACGATATGAAATTCTGGTGGCCGCAGAATGAGACCATTATCGCAACTTTGCTGGCATATTATCTTACTGGTGATGAAAAGTATGCCAACTGGCACAAAGTTGCACATGACTGGGCATACAGGCATTTTCCTGATAAAGAATTTGGCGAATGGTTTGGCTATTTGCATCGTGATGGAAGACTGTCTAACACGATTAAGGGCAATATGTGGAAAGGACCATTCCACTTGCCTAGAATGCAGTGGTATTGTTGGAAACTTTTGCAAAAAATGGAGATAAAAAAAAATGTGTAATGAGATATCTGAACCCTTGAATGTGGTAATTGTTTGCGCTCATCCGGACGATTGTGAATATGCTGCAGGAGGGACAACATTGCGGTATCGTGAATTGGGGCATAATGTGGTTTACATATCTATGACTAATGGCGACGCCGGACATCAGTCCATGAATCGTGAAGATATCAAAAAACGCCGATACGAAGAAACGCGAAATGTAGCTGAGTATCTGGGCATTGAATACCAAATTATGGATATTCACGACGGTGAGGTTTTACCGACACTTGAAAACCGCCAGATTCTTATTCGTGTATTGAGAAAGTATCGACCTGATATTATTATAACCCATCCCGCAGATGATTATCACCCTGATCACCGCTATACCAGCCGGTTGGTTATGGATACAGCCTACATGCTTAAAGTGCCATTAATTGTTCCTGATGCTCCTGTATGTGAAAAGAATGTTGTATATTGTCACATAAGTTACAAACCGGAAAGCGGTATACCTTCCGTTATTGTTCCGATGGATAAATATATGAATGGCAAAGCGTATGCCTTTCATCTAAATACTTCGCAGGTCTATGAATGGCTTCCGTGGGTGGAAAATATTAAATTTAATATTTTGCCTTATGATGAACAAGGCAGGCTGGAATTTTTAAAACAACAGTGGATGGGCAAATGGTCCATGGCCGCAGAAAATTATCGAGAAATTATGAAAAAATGCTCAAATGCAAAAATGTCCGGTTCTACTAATTGCATAGAGGCTTATACAATTTCGCCATTAGGATTGGACATTACGAATGAAACATTTTCAAAATATTTTCCGTTTGATGATGTGATTTTTAAGGATTCTGTGTGAAAAATTGGTGCTTTATGATATTATGGCAACTGTAGTTATTGAGCAGGTCTATTATGAATAAGATGTTTAAAGTGCTATTGCTGATTGAAACATCAGAAATGTACGGCCAAAGATTATTGCGTGGAATTGTTAAATATTCTCAATTTTATGGCCCTTGGACATTCTATACCGAAATACCATTATATCGGCGAACACGCAACGAAACAAAAATGTCTGCCCTGCAAATGGGCTGCAATGGAGTTATTACCTATCTGCCTAATAGTAAAATTCATGTTAAAGATGTTATTGGCAATTTGCCGGCGGTAGTGTTTCATGGTACTGTAGAAATTCCAACATTGGATTCATCCGTTGGTGTTATAAGCGATTTTGAAAAAACGGGGTGTATGGGAGCGGAATATTTACTCCGCCGTGGTTTTAAAAATTTTGCATACTGCGGGTTTAAACGAATGTATTGGTCTGACGCACGTGGCGAAAGTTTTGTCAGAGAAATTAAGAAAGCCGGATTTGCTACACATTGTTATTTTTATATTCCATTTGCAAATAAAGATAAGAGCAATGTCTGTTTAGCGGATTGGTTAAAATCGTTGCCCAAGCCAATTGGGTTGATGGCGTGTAATGATGATGTTGGACAGCAGGTAATCAATATTTGTCAAATAGAAAACATTTTTGTGCCGGATGAAATCGCGGTTCTTGGTGTTGATGATGACGATTTAATTTGCGGTTTGACAAATCCGCCCATGTCCAGCGTTTCACTTGGTGCAGAGAAAGCAGGTTATGAAGCAGCCGAAGTTTTAGATAAACTTATGCTTAGAAAAAAAATTGGGGAACACATAATTTTTATTAAACCGACTCATATTGTCAGCCGTCAATCAACGGAAATATTAGCGGTAGAAGATCAGGTTGTAGCAGAGGCCCTGCGGTTTATACGCCTTAATTCAGAAAAAATGATTCAGGTTCTTGATGTTGTTAATTACATAGGGGTGTCACGCACAACCTTATCTGAACGATTTTTAAAAAATATGGGTCATTCTATTCATGATGAGATTAAGCACGTCAGAAATAACAGAATTGCGAATTATCTAATTGATACAAACATGTCTATCTCAGATATAGCCATTAAGATGGGATATACCGATGTTGGTCATATCTCCAGATATTTTAAATCTTATGAAGGTGTTAGCCCACAGACATATCGCGAAAAATATAAGTTATAATTGTGCATCTGTAAATGGCGAAGCAAAAGTGCGGCACTTCCTATAAAATTCTGTGAAGATGTATCATTTTCGCTGCTGCAGTGGAATTGATGATATTTTCGTAAGCGCCTTTGTCGCTGCCAAAAAAACCAATTTTTCTGTTATTATAAACCTTGCGTAAAGGAATCATACGTACTCATGGAATAGCATTCGGGAAAAATGTTTTTTTTACCGAAGCAATCCCCATGGACTGAACATAAAATACAGGGTCAGGGTCATCAGCACTATGATCACTCCTGCCGTCATCGCTGCTATGGAAGAATGAAGCTCGATTTTGGTATTCAATTTAAACTCGACCGGTTTGGTCAACGGCTTACCTAATGTTACAATTAGCATAAGAATCAGACACAATCCGAAACAGATAGCCATGCGGTTCAGGAATTGAACTTGAGGAACCGTAACCTTTAGTGCGCAATAAGAGACAATGCTTGTTAATAAGCCAAGAACACCTGAAAACCGCGGAGCTTTATGAACCAGCAGCCCAAATACAAAGACCGCCAGAATACCCGGAGAAATGAAGCCCTGGCTTTCCTGAATAATCGTAAAGATACTGTTGCTGATTTTCGGATTGCCCAGCATCGGAGCCAGGCCGATCGCAATAACCGTGAATATCGTCACACAAAGACGTCCCAGCTTGACCGTTGCTTCCGGCGAGGCTTGCGGCGATAAGTATTTTTTGAAAATATCCATAGAAAATATCGTCGAAGCGGCATTCAGCATTGCCGCCAATGAACTTATTACTGCTCCGAGTAATGCCGCCAGCACAAAACCAACAATTCCAACCCCCTGTGGTAGTACACGCCCCAACAACTGCGCCAGCGCCGTGTCATACTTGTAAGCGATAAATTTCTCTGTGGTGACCGCCGCACCGACCGCTTTTGCGGCTTCTTCTGTTTTGGAATTATACACATCAAGCTCCGCAGCAAGAGCTGGAAAGGCACTTTTCCATCCCTTGTCTTCGGAAATAAAGACGGTATATGGGGAAACGGATAATTCCTTGTATTTTTGCCGGCCAATCGGCAGAACATAGGTGTTGCCTGCTTTGGCAGCATTCTTGGCGTTTTCATCCGCATACACAGCAATTACGAATTTACCTGAAGGCCAGGAGGCAATTTGCTCTTCCGTCGGCGACCGGTTCACCTGCACTAACTGGGTCGACGGATTAGCCATCGCATATTTGGCAATAATCGGGGCATTATCTGAAACGGCATCTTTCTGCATGTTTCCGGAAAACAGGTTAAATGCGATAATGCCAGGAATAACGATCACAAATGGAATCAGCAGTTTCATAAACGCCGCAAACACAATGCCTTTTTGACCCTGAGCCAGTGAGGCCGAGCCTAATGTTCGCTGGGTAATATATTGATTCAGACCCCAGTAATAGAAATTCGGTATCCATAATCCCAGCAGCAGTGCCGTCCACGGCAGGATGGAATCGTTGGCCGGCAGGAACATATTCATACGCACTTTGTTCAACTCCCAGAACCGCTCGACGGAGCCGGTTCCTATGGCTAACGTTTTAATGGCAATAGCACCGGTTTTGACATCGGTCACCTGGGATGCCACTGTTGCGTTACCCAGTTTGTCAAAGGCGAAAAACATAATAATCGCCCCGCCTAATATAAGGGCACTGCCCTGAATTAAATCCGCCCAGGCACAGGCCTTTAAGCCGCCGGCAAATACATAAACACCTGCAATCAGACCGATGACTAGGGCGCCAATTTGCAAGTTGACGGTATAGCCCATCTGTGCTGCCAGCGATTTTATCGTTAAGGCTCCGGAATAAGTGACCGACCCAAGCAGCAACATATAAATCCCCAGCGTTGAGACCGCCATAATCAGGCGTGCCCACTGGTTGTAGCGGTACTCTAAAAACTCCGGCATGGTGTAAATGCCGGCTTTAAGGAAATAGGGTAAAAAGCAGAATGCCACAACCACCAACGTAATGGCCGCCATCCATTCATAGCTGGCAATGGCAAGGCCGACATGACTGGCGGCATTGCCGCTCATGCCAACGAATTGTTCTGTGGAAATATTCGCAGCAACCAGCGAAAAGCCGATCAGCCACCATTTCAGCCCTCGTCCGGCCAAAAAGTAATCTTCGCCGGATTTTTCATGGCGGCTTTTGAGCATCCCCAAGCTGATAACACTAATTACGAAGGCCACAAAAACGATGATATCCCATAAACAGAAAACCATTTTTATATTCCTTTAATAAATTTACAAAAAAATTACTCAATCAACCATGCATATCACATCAGTTCAACCCTCGAATCCCACTCTGAAAGCACTAAGACAATTTTCTATAATAATACGACAAAGAAACTTGTACAGGATGATATCAGTATAATTGGTTTTACAGAATAAAGGCAAAACAGGCCGATGATTTACCGAGAACGATATCGTCTTTGTATTATAAGAACTCTAACAAAATGAGAAATTAGTTAAATGATTCCAACATATTTTAATATAGCCGATAGCCAAAAATGTCTCATGAATCTCAGAGCGTTTTTCATAACGGATTTTAAGTCGTCGATTCTGGTGCAGCCACGAGATACTACACTCAACAACCCAACGATATATTCCAGAACACTGCCATTTTCTGTTCGACTTTGGTTGGCTTGTTGCAGTTTGTTCAACAGGGTGTGGGGTATCTTGTCCCATATACCGGCTTTTTGCCACTCATGTAGTCTTCTCCATCAGATCATTCCACACCCAATCATTGTTTTGAGAATGAATAAAATTTCGGTTAGAGCATCTCTGTTGGTGACTGGTTTTCGGCCAGGGTATCCGAATGTTCGTTTCCTCTTTGGCAGTATTGGCTCTATAATTTCCCATAATCTGCCATCAAGTGTGGGTTTTGCCATGAGTAACCTCCATGTCTTTGGGACACTCATGTTATCGGTTATAAATTTAATTTTCTTTCATTTTGTTAGAGGCTCTAAGTTACCGCCGGCAAGTTTTTTCGCCAGCAATAAAAGGACTCCTCCACAGAACTGCCGAACCGATAGTCCACTTGCCTGCCATGTCTCAAAGGCCATACGCCAGAACTGTTGCTGATCGCCATTAATTTCATTTGCTTTACTCCTGATTTTATCTCCAATTAGATCATAAGCACATTTTCTTGAGACTCGACAAGATACACTTGGCCAGAAGGATATTGGTGGATCATGTGATTGACTAAATAACCGCCGAGTTTTGCTAAACATTTTTCAATAGTATGCGATTCATCGTTTACAGGAACAAGATAATCGAGTAGCTCAAAGCAGGTGTGATGGAAGATGGCAAGCCACTCAGTCATAATAATGTGGGCAAATATTAATTTTTGAAAGAGCATTAATGCAATATGTTGATCCAATCCAACTTTGCCCTCAATGGGCAACACACCCTTTTAAACGCGGCTTTTTGCATTTCTAAACTACTTTTACACCTTTTGAAAAAATATTCTATCTCGGTATTTTTCTAACTAGCGGCAGCGTACTCACAAAAGCCATGGTAATATTGTTGCTATACGCACATATGTATCTTTCAGGTATTGACTTCCTCTTTTTGGTAAAATTCGCATGGTTGGTACGGAAAAAGTTTCACGCCATAATTGCCATGCTGCCAGTCCGTTTCATTGCCACAGAACTGCTTATTTACGTCATCGAGTATTTGACCGCTTTAACGACCGCAGCGGGGCCTCCTCTGCTACTAGCAAAACTCCACCGCAAGTATTCCAAAGTATCTGCACGAACTTGCTTACGGGAGGAAATCTGCCCCCTCCTTTTTCCGCTAAGCTGAACTTGCCTGTGCTTAAAGATCACCGAGGTAGCCCCTTTGCCCTTCTGCTTGGGTAATTTAATTGCAGGCGGCACATTATTAATTTTTGAAAGTTTCCGCATTCCAATAAATTTTACCAAAACTGTCCAAAACCAGGTTAAGGGAGAACAGAAATTTCAATTGGCCAGCCGACAATTCCTCCCTGCCCTCCGTTGTCAGTCACATCCACAATTATACAATTGTTTTCACCTTTACGAACTAAGCTGGCCGGTATCCTATAAAGACGTTCATTGCCAACACCTTTTGTTTCTCCAACTTTGACGCCATTAAAATATGTTATATCATCATCTGCAATTTTATGTAACCTTAGCATCAAGTCATGCCCTTCCCAATCATAGGGAACAAGCACATGTTTTCTGAACCACATCCTTCCATCATAATCTTTATACTTTTCCTGAACGAACCACCAATAACTAAACTCTTCGATACGCTCCCAAAAACCTGGCAATTCGACGAAATGTCCGCGTTCGGTCGTATGTTTATCGATAAATTCAGTGTCGAGGTGCTCGTTTTCGGTAGGCTGAGCCATCATCCAAAGTCCACGAAGGTCAATGGTATCAGAAATATCGACAACAAACTTAGACTTTACTTCTTCACTGTTATTAGCTAAAACAGTAACAGGAATAACATATTTACCATAGTCTAAATTTGTTCTGCATTCAAAGATTGCTATAGTTTTAGTAACAGAAGATGGCAAACATACTATTGATTTATCATGTTTCTTTAAGATTAATCCTTCCGGAACATTCCATTTTATCTTTAAATTAGATTTTTTTTTGGTATTATTTTTAAGTTTCAATTCAGCAAGTATTTGCTTCCCCGGATACATTGGTCGTACTGTGTGAAGCCTGGAAGGCTCGAATTCAATTTCATGTCCGGGTCTTATATCCAACCTTGATAATGATCCAATATTAACTACTTCATTATTATTATTCTTAAGTACGACCACAAAGTCCAGCCCGGATAGAGCGTAATCTTTAGAGTCTTCTGCACTTATTTCAAAAATATATTTCTGTTTATCTTTTTGGAATTTACAATTGTCATTAAATCCCTCAGATATTTTAGTCTTGGTCAACAGAGAAGGCTTCAGATCCGAAGATTTTACATTAATATTCAATATGGCCTTCTTGCCTGAAACAACATAATCTGGGCAATCAACTTCGATTAATTTATCGTCAGACATTACAACTTTTATAGAATGGCGTCCTTTGATATGCGACGGTATAAAGTTAATTGCTGGTTTTCCATCAAGCAAAAAAGATTTTATATTGCACCCACTTCCAATTACTTCAATATCAAATACTGCGTCTCTATAATGAATATTGTTTAAGGAAACACCGGATGAAAATTTTGCGGGGACAGATGGATGAACCCATAAACCTGTTGGGAAAAACCTAAACCCAAATAAACCTTTCATAATTGCCCCAGCATAGCCAGCCGCACTCCAAAGTTGGTAGTCTTTACCGGCACTGAGTCCATCAGGCAAAATCATATATTCTTTAAAAGTAAGTTTTAAGGCGGCTGACTGCGCAAGAACACAAAGACCTTTCATCAATCTCTCTTCATTACCCATTCTGGCATTAGTAATAGACCAAAGTCCCTCAACAAAATGCCATACCGTTGAATCATGGAATGGCCAACGATTTCCATAATATGGGTAGATAGTGGGAATGCCCCATTCGGTATCCGGAGCAGTGTTTAGCAGTTTTTCAATTTTTTCTTTTGAGGCAACACCAAATAAAATCGGAAGAATTTGACCTAAGGCAGATGCTCTTTCGGTGGCTCTTTCGCTACCTCCGATTAAAAGCTGGCTGTACCAATTACGTGATTCGATCCACAGCTTTTCATTAATATTATCTTTAAGCAAATATGCTCTTCTTAAATATTTCTCCTGTTCTTTTTTTGGTTTTTTCAGAACAGCGGCCATCTCGGCCATAACTTTATTAGCTTCATAGTGTATGGCGTTAGTACATGTTGACATAAGACTTGCATGCCCAGTTATTCTATCTGGATAACCGTTAGGGCCGTCATTAAACGTTGCCCCACCACCATAAAGATTTTTTTCTGTATCAAATAACTTGTCTGTAGCCAGTTGAATACTTCTGTCCATATCATCATAATGAAGTTTAAGAAAATCTATATCACCAGTAACTTTAACATATTCCCATACTGCCGGTATCAAAATAACAAAATCGCTCATTTCATAGGTAATGCCAAAATACACATCATGTATTTGTTCAGGATCAATAGTACCTCCGGTATGGATATTATATTCAAGGGAGTCTTTTGTTAACTTGGGAAACAATATAGAGCTCGAAAGAATAGCTACATAACCAGTATCTCTAACCCATGGCGGACGGCCTGCGCTCGCATTTAAAACTCCTGTCTGTGGGTCAATATTTTTAATATAATCATCTATAGCCATCCTAAAAACAGCATTAAAAATTGGATACTCCGATTTAAACTCGGGCATATCAGACAAATCATTCATAGGAGTCCATGTCACATTTTCTGGCCCTTTATCTGTACCATTTGAAATAATTTTCTCATCAACTACTGTCGCCATTAGAGAACCCCTGACTACTGAATCGGGATAAATTACAAAAGAATCTGATTTATAAACAGTCTGTCGATCGTCTACTCCCTTAACATCTGTAACATAGACAAAAATGACACATAAGAATAATAAATTCTTCATTAGAACTCCTTTTGAACTTTATTAACAATATTTGCTCTTACCATCTTGAACCTAGTATTTTTTAATAATTTTTTTTTGCGTCCATGCTGTACGAGATTACATTTTTTATCAGGTATACCACAATTTCTCTGTGGACTATCTGATTTTTTCTTTCTACTTGAAACATCCTTATGTCCGGATAATTTGTAGCAGAAACTCCATCCTGTGCATTCCTGTGCATTTAATAACGCTGCCAAGGGGGAGTGCCCTTCAAAAGCATTTCTATTTTAACTGAGCAGAAGCAAAGCCAAATGCCTCCGAAGAATGTTTTCTATATTAATTATATTTCTTACTTTTATAGTAAGCTTGTCTATCTGTGCGAATTGTCACCTTCCACTTACCGTATTTATCTGCTTTCGTTGAAACTTCCATAAAACACCAACTACCTTTAACTTTTTCACTAAGTTTTTAGTCTATCACCATATAGCAATATTAGTTTTTTGTTGCAACACCATATTGTCAAAAAAATTTAGGGCATCTAGCATTTGCATGCAGTTTATGGTCAGAACAAATAAAATCAAAGTTATAAGTTTGTGCATAAAACACCTTAACAATTTTAATTTTCAATAAGTATAATTGATTTTGGGCAAATGACATATATTACCTTTTATTCAACTGCTGACACGGAGATTTTTCGCCTTCTGGCTTAAAACAAAGTTCAGATTATAACAGTTGCTCCCCACAAACTATACGCCATAATTATCAATAAAACCGCCATTTTAACCAAAAATCAAGGGTTTGCTTCTCCTTATATTTGAACTGCTGACACTTGTGTTTTCAATGGCAAATTGAAAAGACTATAATTTTGACTACTTAGATCTTCTAAAAAAAATAAAAGAGTATCAACGTTTATAGCAGATAACATGAGTAAACAGATATTTGTTACAAAAAAGGAGCGGGCCATGGTAGATGAAATGCTAAAAACTTGGATAAGCAAACGATTCAATAGTTTTATATGTCGTAGGTTGTATAATATAAAACTTGTTTTTATCCAATCTCTGCAGCGCCGATAATGAGGTTGCACCATGCGCTGCAGCATACAGCTGCGAGGCGTCGCAAGGTCTCGCAATTGAAATTTTCGAAGTCGGATTTAAGCCTTTATTTTGCGAAGGGTTGCGAGAGTATGCGACGGGATGCGAGGGTATGCAAGTGATACCCAATCATCGATACAAGACTCGGATCAAGGACTCGGATTAGTCATATATAACTATCTGAAAACAAAGAGGTTATAATTTTAGCCAATTTGTA
>MHYA01000040.1:42792-42934 GCA_001825675.1 Planctomycetes bacterium GWF2_42_9
CGGGGAGTTTTGTAAGTTACGGCAAGGTATTGCATAAAATGTAAATGCAACATTTTAGCTAAAATACATAGCAAAGAGGAAAAGTGTCCGGAGGAACAATGGTAAAGTCAGCTTGGCATGCAAGAAGGTCGCAAGTTCATCC
>MHYA01000041.1:0-6106 GCA_001825675.1 Planctomycetes bacterium GWF2_42_9
TGTTCCTTGTTCGATTTGCGCTTGGTTTATTTCATTAAGCGAAACTTCGGTTGGGGGTGTTTCCGTCATCTCGCCCTCTTGGTCGCTTATAGCAAGCCTGCTCCGCTCTGACATTTCATCTAATGTCTCCAGGCACATACTGTAATAATGGAGCTTATTTCTGTTTACATTTTTAACAAGGTAACCTGCTGCTATTGTCCGTGCCCGGCGAAAACCAAACTTCTTAAACTCAGCTACAACATCCGGCATCATTCCATATTGCCAGGCATCGAGCATATCTCGATATCCCTCAAACCAGCTGCAAACGATAGAATTGTTTGGCATTTGAAGTCTGGCCTTCATCAGTGCTTTTAAAGCAGCTTCAATGCCTCTGCTTTTAAGAACACCGTCTACCTTGCGTAAAAGCATCCTGGCCTTCCGCATTTTTTCTGCATCTTGTGCCAGCCTTTTTTCAGATTTCTTGTCTTTTAATTTTGTCTGTTCTTCCATTTAAAAACTCCTATTGAATAATTTTTGCTTTAACTAAAATATTGTTGGCATTTTCAATTTGGCGCTGACGTGATTTCTCTGAGCGTGTTTTGTTTTTCAAGTATTCAGGTTTATAAAACGATTGTGGTGGCTGTGTTTCATCGAGCTTGGTTACTGCATCGAAGAATCGCTGCATTGCTTCTTTGCTGGTTATTATTTTCGAACCTGTCCGGATGTATTCTAGGTTTATTCCTTTAAGACCCTTTTTGCACCATCGCCACAGCGTAGATATATGAATTCGTTTTCCATCTACTTGCGGCAAAAGCTTACTTGCCTGCGTCAGCGGTATTAACTTTTCTGTTTTCAAATCGATACTCATAATTAAGTGCCTCCGTAATAAGGCATGGGTGTCGAGTAATTTTTTTAAAATGCTGATTATTTGTTCAACAATGCAGAAAATTGCTGTATAGCCTGTCGAGTTAGCTGTCGAGTTCATTATTTTCCTCCATGTCCTCATCTATGTGATAATCCTTATGTTCATTGGGACAGAGATTTTCGCGAGCTCGCAGTACTTTTGCGACATCCGACCAGCTTGGTAAATATAAAGTGGTCCGGTTAACACCAACCTTCTTTGCAAGTTCTTGGGTTGATATCGCTGGATTGAGCCAGATCAGCCCTACTGCATAAGCCTTACGATCAAAGCCCTTAGGAAATAGTTGTCTTCCGCCGGCAGAAGTATTTGGAGTTACCGTATCATCAGAGGTTAACATCGCCGTGATTTGAGCAAGACGAGCAACTATGCGGGCCTGCTCGGCCAGCAAATCCGCCTGCGTCATATTTTCCAGCTTCGCCGATGAAATTGATTGTTTTGGAAATTCATTCATGCAGGCGATTTTAAAAAGGCAAAATGGAATGCTTCGTCTCGGACTTGAACTTTTTTTAAATATTTTTTTTAAATGCGATTTTTGCCTTAAGAATGTAGTTTTCTAATGAAAATAATTTGCATTTTTTTTCAGGGCGGACTTGAGTCCGCCCTGAAAAAGACCAAAACTTGCGCATAAAAAAAGCCCCGGCGAATTCCGGGGCTTATGATAATTTGTTTTTTACTTTTTTTCTTTCAACGCTTCGATATTCATTTTGTCTTTTGCATCTTTTAGCTTGTGTTGTTCCTGTCGTTCATGTTTTAAAAGTAAGACGCTCGATTTAAGTACGCGATGCTGCCTGCCTTTGCAGCCATTACCTTTGAGTGATCCCGCCTTAACCCATTTACTTATTGTTGATGCGGAAATTCCGCCGCCTAATAATTCAACCGCCTGTTCATTGGTCAGTTCCTCATCTTTTATTGGTAATTGTTTTCCAATCTCGGCAAATTCGTTTTGCTCTATTTCAAATTCCTGTTCGATGAAGTCTTCGAGCTTAAGCAATATATCGCTCAAAAGGCAATGGCAATTTGCCTTTACCGCTTTCTCTTCCAGTCCCAATATCTGTTCGGTTGGTACACCTGGGTAACGGTCGCTATCATAAAGCCGGGCTATTGCTTTTCTATCAAACCCGAAAATTGTGTTTTTGTAATCATCCGGGCCTACTTTCAATTCGATATTTGATTCTTTAGCAAGCCTTTCTATGAGAGGCCAATATCTATTTAAGTTTAGGAAAACTTTTTTCTGATTATAAATGTAGTCGCTTTCCCGCTGTCCCTGGTAATCGATTAAATCTCGAAATCCATCATAGATATTTTTAATTTGTTGATATTCTGCTTTCGCGCAAACCTGTACCGCCATTTCTTCTTTCATGTTACTTCGTTCCATAATTGACGAACCATAGGCAGAGATTCAGACTGATAACGTATCACGCTACGTTTAAAACTTACGGGTAATCTGCCTATAAAAAGATAAAATTAAACCTTAAACATCGAAACATTAATGAATAAAATTGGTTTATATCTTGGGGCGTAGGTTTGACATGCCAACAGCTGGCCTAGGTCGGTTCGGCCTCTATGATTCGAACTATATACTTTTTTTTTAATTTTGCAAGAGCCAGACATGATGGAAATATTAAGGTTTTCATAAATAACAGCAACTCGGAGAGATACGGCAAAAAAATATTTTTACTAACAACCCAGATCTAATCCTTTTGGATCAAATTCTCGCAAGTTTAGGGATTTTAATTGACAAATATTGTTGTATAACCATATATTACCAATATGGAAGCTTTAACTAAAAAACAGAAGAAAATACTCGCTTTTATAGAGCGGAAACTTACAAATAGTATCTTTCCCAGTCAGCAGGAAATCGCCGACCATTTCCAAATGGCCCAAAATTCGATTTATCAGTTTCTTTGCTATTTAAAGAAAAAAGGATATCTGGAGGATTGTAGCCTGCATAGAGGTTTAAGGTTATCTAAAAAGTATATCACTTCTAAAGAAGAGCCCGCAGGATTGCCCATCGTCGGCAGAGTTGCAGCAGGCGTTCCTATCCTGGCCGACGAAAATATTACTGACTATATAGATGTTGGCGACCTTGTTAAGAAACAGCATAAGGATGCCTTTATTCTGCAAATCGTCGGAGACAGCATGATTAATGATGGCATAATGAATGGCGATTATGTAATTGTTAAACCCCAGAACACTATTGAAAATGGTCAGATCGGTGTTGCTATTATCGAAGATGAGGCAACGGTAAAGAGAATATTTGTCAAGGCCAGCAAAGTAGTACTGAAACCCTCTAACCCGAAATATAAAGAGATGGTTTATAAACACGGTGATCCAAATGTCCGTATTGCGGGGATAGTCATTGGGTGTTTTAGAAGAATTTAGTATGAGTAGTCCTGTATATATCGGAATAGCTGGATGGTCTTACCCGGACTGGAAAGCTATTGTATATACTAAAAGCAATATCGACCAGCTTGAGTATGTCGCTCGCTTTGTAGATGTAGTTGAAATAAATAATACATTCTACCGACCTCCCGAAGCACGCATATGTAAATCCTGGCTTTCCAAGGTTGCAGGTTTGCCTGAGTTCTTTTTTACTGCCAAACTTCACAAAGATTTCACACATGAAGGCAAGATTGATCCGGAGATGGTAAAACAATTTCATTATGGCTTTGAGCCGATGCTTGAAGTCGATAAATTAAAGCAACTGTTGATTCAATTCAAATATGATTTTGATGATACCGCAGAAAACCGCAGTCATTTAAAAAAGGTTATTGATAATTTCAGTAAATCTTTTGATATCGCAGTCGAAGTCCGGCACAACAGCTGGCAGTTAGATGGTGCTTTAAAGTTCCTTGCCGATCTGGGAGTATCGGTTTGCAATCTCGACTATCCTCATTCTTCAACAGCATTTGACAAAACATGCTGCGTAGGCAAACATGGTTATTTCAGACTGCACGGCCGAAATGCCGAGAAATGGTTTAAAAAAGATGCCGGCCGAGATGAAGTTTATAATTATTATTACAATGAAAAAGAACTCGATGAAATAACTAAAAGAATAACACAGCTTTCAACTGAATTTGAAAGATTAACGGTCATAGCAAACAATCATTATCGGGGTGGAGAGCTTGCAAACGCACTTGAGCTTAAATGGATTTTAACAGGTGCAGCTCAGATTGTCCCAGAAGGTTTGATTAAAGAATACCCACAATTGGCAAGGATTGCTCTAAAGACTAATCTGTTTTAGGTGAGCAAATGAGAGCAGCAGCATTAACTTGCCGGAGTTATTTCAGCTTATTAAGAGGTGCAGCATCTTGCCAGAGATGGGCTGAAAATGCAAAACAGTTGGGCTACAGCGCAATAGCTATTACCGATACAAATGCACTTTACGGCGTGGCAGAATTTTATAAAGCTTCGCAGCAGGCAGAAATAAAACCTATTTTCGGCAGTGAAATTCTTACAGATTTCCAAAGAGCTATCCTTCTCATAGAAAACGAAATGGGATACAGAAATCTGTGCAGGATTATTTCCTCTCTTAATCTCAATAAAGATTTCTGTCTCATAAAGGAACTTGAAAAAGATTTTGATGGTCTTATCTGTATCTGCTTTAATCCTGAGCTAACAAAGCAATTAAAGAATATTTTACCCAAAGATAGATTGTTTTTCGGCTGCAGGAATGAAAAAGATGCGCAATGGTCAAAAATAAATAAAATTGAATCTGTTGCAGCGGATACTTATACCATCGTTGACAATGACGATGTTATCAGAAGCAAAATCTTAAATCGGATAAGGCAGATGAGTGTTGAAGGTCCCGGCCCTGAAGATAATTGCAGCCTCACATCTTTGCCCCCAGAGCAGGATTTAAGACAAAAGTTCAAAAAGTATCCTAAAGCAATTACAAACTGTGAGCAAATTGCAAATAGATGTGATTTCGAGCTTTTCACAGGCAACTATTACTTTCCAAAGGCAGATATCGGCAATGAAAAGAATAGTGATATCAGACTTTCCAAACTCTGCCACAGCTTACTTGGGCCCAAATATAATCCTATAAGTCACCAAATAATAAAAAGGCTCGAACATGAATTAAATGTAATCAAAGGCAATAAGTTCTCAGATTACTTTTTGGTTGTTTACGAAATAGTCTCATTTGCGAAAAGTAAGAATATCCCCGTAGAGATAAGAGGCTCTGCCGCAGGCTCACTTGTTGCTTATGTCCTTGGCTTTACACAGGTCTGCCCTGTTGAAACCGATTTGTATTTTGAGAGATTTATGAATCCCGGCAGAAAAGATTGTCCTGATATCGATATTGACCTGTGCTGGCGAGGCAGGGATGAAGTTATTAGGTTCTGCTACGAGCATTGGGGATATGACCATGTAGCAATGATCTCAACAATGAATACCTATCGTTACCGAGGAGCGATCCGGGATGTTGGAAGATATTTAACGCTGGAACCTTTGCAAATTGATGAACTTGTCGAAAAAAGACGAAACAGCGGTAATTCCGCTATTTACGACCTGGCGAAAAAGATTATTGGAGTCCCCCGCCATGTCGGTATTCACTGCGGCGGTATTATTATTACACCTAGGCCGGTAGCCCAGCTTGCCCCGCTGCAATATACAAATAAAGGTGTTATCGTAACACAGTATGAAAAGGATGCGGCCGAAGCACTTGGCCTTATTAAGATAGATTTACTTGGAAATCGAGCCCTATCAACTGTCAATGAGGCGGTAAAACTTGCCGAAGGAGAAAAACAGCCGATTGATCTTGGAAAAATAAGTAAGACCGATCCCAAAACTGCCAAACTGCTAACCGAAGGCAAAACTATGGGGGTATTCCAATGTGAATCACCCGGAATGAGCCAGCTTTGCAGAGGTCTGCAGGTTAAAGGCCAAAAAGATGTGATGATTGCACTTTCTCTTATAAGACCGGGGCCTGCATCGGGAGGCATGAAGAAAGAATTCATTGAACGGTATGTAAATAAAAAACCATTTAAGTATTTGCATCCAAAACTTGAAAAAATGCTCAAAGATACCTATGGCCTGCTGTTATTTCAGGAAGATGTAATGAAAATTGCTGTTGAGATTGCAGGCTACAGTCTTGCCGAGGCAAATCAATTCAGAACGGATGTTTCAAAAAAGGTCTCATCGGTAAAACTTCAAAAACAATATAACGATTTTGTTTATATAAAGGCCAATGATGCCGGCATT
>MHYA01000041.1:6114-7030 GCA_001825675.1 Planctomycetes bacterium GWF2_42_9
AAAATATATGGGAACAATGTCTCAAATTTGCAGCATATTCGTTTTGCAAGGCCCACGCTACCGTTTATGCCAATATAGCATGGCAGACAGCTTTTCTGAAAGCTCATTATCCGCAGGAATTTTATACTTCTTTATTTAATAATCATCATGGTATGTATCCATTGAGGATTTATGTATGGGATGCAATACGCTCAGGTGTAAAAATACTATTGCCGCATGTAAATTGCAGTTTCTTGGAATGGTCAAAAGAAGGAAAAGCCATACGAGCAGGATTGGGAATTATACGTGAACTTAGCATAAAAACTATCAATGCTATCATTGAACAACGAGAACGAAAAGCATTCAGTGATATTGATGATTTAAGAAACAGAGTAAAGTTCAGCAAACCGGAACTTCAGAACCTTGTTCATCTTGGCGCATGTGATGGCTTAGGTCCAACCCGGCCGATGATGCTCATGCAGCTTAAATCAAATCCTGCCGAGAAAGGTCAGCTGCTATTATTTGATCTTTACAAACATACAAAAGAACCCCTGCTTGATTACGACAGAGTAGCAAAGCTCAAAGCTGAAATAGATCTGACAGGAATTCCATTCAGCGCCCACCCTGCTGTTTATCTTGATACCGAGCACGTCCTTGCTTCCGAACTCTATAAATATGTGCAGCGAGAGGCAACGGTTGCCGGCTTTGTCGCTACCGCCCGAACTGCCCGGACCGAGGATGGCAGAACAATGGGGTTTGCAACAATTGAGGATTCATCAGGATTAGCGGAAATAAGTTTCTTTCCGGATAGAATAAACGATTACTACAAAATATGCTCGTCACCATCAGCTGTCTGGGCTAGAGGTTTAGTAAATAACCATCTTTCGTCAATAACTATCGATTGCAGGAATTGCGGCAGAATGAGTGTGCCGGCTTA
>MHYA01000042.1 GCA_001825675.1 Planctomycetes bacterium GWF2_42_9
AGAGTATCGTGCATCCACCCCATATTCCATTTCAGATTAAAACCCAATCCCCCCACTTCCGGCGGCTTTGTAATCATAGGCCAGGCGGTGGATTCTTCCGCGATAGTTAAAGCCTGCGGAAAATCAGTATGCACACGATCATTGAATATACGCAAAAAATTTATTGCTTCAAGGTTTTCACGCCCGCCTTTTTCATTTGGTATCCATTCTCCGGGCTTTCTGGAATAATCGAGATAAAGCATCGAAGCGACACCATCAACCCGTAAGCCGTCAATATGATACTTATCTAGCCAAAACACCGCGCTGCTTATTAAAAATGAAATAACTTCATTCCTGCCGTAATTAAAAATAAAACTTTTCCAATCAGGATGAAAACCTTTTTGCGGATCAGAATGTTCATAAAGATGCGTACCGTCAAAAAAACCCAGGCCGTATTCATCTGTTGGAAAATGCGAAGGAACCCAATCAAGAATCACGCCGATATTGTTTTTGTGGAGAGTGTCTATAAGATACATCAAATCCTGCGGAACGCCATATCTTCTTGATGGCGAAAAATAGCCCGTTACCTGATAACCCCACGAACCATAAAAAGGATGCTCCATAATCGGCATAAATTCAATATGCGTAAAACCCAAATCTAATATATATTTTGCAAGCGGCTCTGCCATTTCAGTAAAATTCAAAAAATGATTGGGCAAAGCCTTATCTTTATGCCAGGAGCCTGCGTGCAGTTCATAAATACTCATTGGCGATTGTTTCCAATCGCGCGGCTTATAGGAATTTTGCCATTGAAAACTCAAATCCCACACCACCGAAGCACTATCTGGCGGCACTTGCGTACACAATGCAAATGGATCGGCCTTGTCAACAGAATAGGCATTATACTGCGATACAATATGATACTTGTAGATTGCGCCAATATTTATATTTGGCACAAACGTTTCCCATATCCCGGATTCATCCGCGCGGGCTTTCAAAAAATTTGCCGTTTTGTTCCAGCCATTAAAATCTCCAATAACAGATACACTTTGTGCGTTTGGGGCCCACAGCGCAAAATATACTCCCTTTACGCCTTCGTTTTCAACAAAATGCGAGCCAAGTTTGTCATAAAGACGAAAATGCCTGCCTTGCTTGAAAAGGTAAATATCGTGTTCTGTTATAAGGCTAAAGTTTTCCATAGTTACATAAAATAATCAAAATCATTCTCACGTTTTAAAAGTTTTTGTAGCTTGAATATATGCGCGGGCATAATATTTGGGTCAAGTTCAATATGAATCCGTCTGCCCTGACGAATATATTTATCGCTGCTTAGCAAATCATTTAACATATAAAGACTTGTTTCTTTCATTGCGAATTTTTCCAGCGGCAAATTAATTGTGCCGACCTGTTTATGATAAGGATCGATATTAATCGCTGTTACGATTATATTGGAAAAATCCTCTGTTGTCTTGATAAAAGCAATTATCATATCGTTCTCAATGTTTAAAATTTGCACATTACGGGTAAATTGAAGTGCATTATTTTCATTTCTGCACCTGTTAATCCGTTCGATCACGGATTTTATATTGCCTTTCTGGTTCGTATCCCATTTTTTCAGTTCATACTTTTCCGCATTCAAATACTCTTCCTTATCATAGATAGCTTCACTGACACACAATTCGTATGCGGGGCCGTAAATTCCATAATTGGATGAAAGAGTCGCGGCAAGAATCAGCCTGATAATAAAAGCCGCTCTACTGCCAAATTGCAGATATTGCGGCAAAATATCAGGAGTATTCGGCCAAAAATTAGGACGCATATACTCGGCAGTCTCTGTTTGCGTTAACTCGGTCAAATATTGCTGAATTTCATATTTCGTATTTCGCCAGGTAAAATACGTATAAGACTGATCGAAACCAATTTTTGCCAAACGCTGCATTAATTTCGGTCGAGTGAATGCCTCGGAAAGGAAAATTGTTTCCGGATATTCATTTTTTATTTCCGAAAGCAGCCATTGCCAAAAAGCAAAAGGCTTGGTGTGCGGATTATCGACCCTGAAAATACTGATGCCATGCTGAATCCAGAACATTACAATGCTTTTAAGTTCAAGCCATAAATTTTGCCAATCGTCTGTTTCAAAATTGAAAGGCACTATGTCTTCATATTTTTTAGGCGGATTTTCTGCAAACTGAATTGTATTATCCGGCCGCCATTTAAACCATTGCGGATGCTCTTTAACATAAGGATGATCAGGCGAACATTGAAACGCCAAATCAAGCGCGACTTCCATTTCCAACTCTTTAGCGTGCAAAACAAAGTGCTGAAAATCATCGAGAGTTCCAAGCTGCGGCTCAACAGTTTTATGCCCGCCATGAGCAGACCCTATCGCCCAGGGACTTCCCAGATCACCAGAACAACAAAGCACAGAATTATTTTTGCCTTTCCGTTTCGTTTCACCAATGGGATGAATCGGCGGCAGATAAACAACATCAAAACCCATTTTACGAATTTCAGGCAGGATTTTTTCGCAATCTTTGAAATTACCGAATGATCGCGGGAAAAATTCATACCACGTACTGAACAACGCTTTAGTACGATTGACATATAAAGGGAATTCTGGGAGATATTGAGTCATAGAGGATTTGTCGGAATCCAGCCATCCGCAAACTGTATAATAATAATATCCTGTTTGTGTAACCTGAAAAGAAGCAGCCCATTCGTCATTAACGATTAATCTCATCGGAACCTGCTGCCAATTATTATCCGATTTATGACGATACAGCACGGCAGCGGATAAAATATTATGGCCGTCAGCAAAAATATCTGCCGTTACTGAAACAGATTCACCAATAACACGCTTGATCGGAAATTGTCCGTTATCAATTTGCGGTTTAATATTTTCTATGACGATTCGTTTTCGTCCATCGATATTTTTTATATCTATTATCATTTGCTTGCTGTACTGATTATTTCTAAAATCGCCTCCATTGGCACGCGAATCCATTCAGGTCTGTTGTTCAATTCAAATTGCAATTCGGAAAACGCGCGTTCAAGAATATATCCATCGAGCAGCATTTCAATTTCATCCTCATTTTTAGGTATATATTGCATATTCTGCGAATATTTTAAGTAGCTTGAAACAAACGTCGAACACATCCAGGCATACCAAAGTTTCTGGAGCGGTTCTATATCCTGCGCTGTCAATGGAAATCCGCCTTGAGGAATATTGAAAACTGAAATATAAGATGCGTAATGAAGCGAACGCAGCATAGACGCAACATCAAAAAGCGGCGAAGTTTTCCCACGTTTCTCACTCAATGATTGACTGGGCCGCCCTTCAAAATTTGTTATTATAAAATCCTTGCCTGTATATAAAACATTCCATAACGTATAATCGTTATGTATACGGGTACGCATACCGCTGATATTTTTATCCCGAATAACTTTGAACCTCTTTATAATTTCTTCTTCAGAATCAAGTATTATTTTTGCCTGACTGCTGATGCTTTCAGGAAGATGAGCAATTTTATTTCCTAATACTCGCATTGTTTCTCGAACCAGGCTGTAAACAGTCTGGTATTTCGCATATTTTCGGAAATCCGTAAATGGTTCGGGCTTAAAAGCTGAATCGTCCGTATCGGCGCCCAAAACCTGATGAAGATCGACAGTTCGCTGCGCAAGTAGATCAGCATACTGCAAAGACATCTGGAAAAATTCATTTAAAATATCAGGCGGCTCTTTATTCAAAAGGTTATAAAATGTCCCATTGATTCGAGGCAGGCTTTTAAGCACAACAACCTGTTTGCCGGCTTGTTCATAATTTTTAACCAGGTAATTGATCACAAATTTCCAGCCGCTGCCTTGATTTTCTACATACTCAAAAACACCGCTTAAAACTATGTTTTCCGCGTTATATACCGAATATTGTAATGAAGAAAGCAAAGGCATAATATGTGTAAATTTATTTTTTGTAAGAAAAGCTGGAAGCTCAAAGCCGGGCGTGATCCCATTCTCTAAATGCCGGTAAATTTTTAATCGATATTTATTCGCAAAATCGGCTGTAACCTGCTGATATTTCCGGTCATTTACAAAAAGCTGTGCGGCATCGTATTTTTGAATCTTCGTTACGGTATTTATTATATATTTTCCTCGAATCCCCCGTTGGCCGCGCCGATGCGATATAAGATCCAGCAAAGCAATTAAATAATTATCATCATAGATCGCATCATAAATCATTTTTTTTTCGGTTTCTATTGAAAATACTTCGGCAATAATTATTGGGTCGGTTTCTTTTTTAAAATTTTCAATTTCGCTTTCATTCATCAAACCAACAGGTAAATTATACTTTTCGATATAGCCGTTAGTGTATTCTATCTCGATCAGCAAACTAAAATATAACTTATCTGCGTAATTCAGTTCAAAGCTATCAATTATTTCCATTCGTTCGATAGTTTTGTCTTTTCCGCCAAACCAACAGCACTGCTTGATATAATTCGCTAAAATCCTTTCCATATTGTGCCTGTTTTTATCATACATTAAATTATCCCACGTTCCTTCCAGACGAATCATCGCCGGCGACTTTTTCGCGGCAATTTGAATTTCGGGGGGTTTTTCCTGAAGTTGAAGCCAGTAAAAATCATAAGCACCCAACGTGAACAAATAAGGATTTTTAGTTATAACAGGCAGTTGTGTTTGGCCGAACAATTCGATCGGGACCATATCGCTGTATTCCGAAAGATCAAGTTCGGAATACTGAACAGAACCTGCAAGATTGGCGACTATTAAGATTTTCTCATTTTCGTATTCTCGCATAAAGGCAAGAATTTTAGGATTTTTAACATTTAAGAATTTTATAGTTCCCCTGCTAAACGCTTTAAATCGCTTACGCAGATTTATTAAATGCTTCATCCACCAAAACAGTGAGTTTTGATTACTTTGCTGATTTTGCACATTTACAGTTTCATAATGATATTCAGGATCAAGAGTAACAGGCAGAAAGAGCCTTTGAGGATTGGCTTTGGAAAAACCCGCGTTTCTATCCGCACTCCATTGCATCGGCGTTCGGATTCCATTTCGATCGCCAAGAAAAATATTATCACCCATACCGATCTCATCGCCGTAGTATATAATTGGTGTACCCGGCATTGAAAAAAGAAGACAATTCATTAATTCAATTTGTCTGCGATCGTTTTCCAAAAGAGGCGCAAGCCTTCTTCTAATCCCAAGATTAATCCTCATTGCGCTGTCTCTGGCATAAACCTGATACATATAATCTCTGTCCCTGTCGGTAACCATCTCAAGCGTAAGTTCATCATGATTGCGAAGGAACATAGCCCATTGTGATTTTTCAGGTATTGTTGGCGTCTGGTTCAAAATCTCAATAATTGGAAAGTGATTTTCCATCCGAATCGCCATAAACAAACGCGGCATTATCGGAAAATGCAGCGCCATCTGACATTCATCATCATTACCAAAATATGGTACAACTTGTTCAGGCCATTGATTCGCTTCGGCAAGAAACATTCGGTTTTTATATTTCCTGTCCATATGCGATCGTAATTTTTTTAAAAATGCGTGTGTCTGCGGCAGATTTTCACAACTGGTCCCCTCCTGCTCAAACAGATAAGGAATTGCGTCCAATCGTAAACCATCAACGCCCTTTTCCATCCACAAATCCAGAAACCTTAACACTTCTTTGAGCACATTTTGGCTTTCATAGTTTAAATCGGGCTGATGAGAATAGAATCTGTGCCAGTAATAACTTTTCGCAACAGGATCATAAGTCCAGTTCGATGTTTCAAAATCTTTAAAAATTATCCGTACGCCTTTATATTTTTCAGGCGAATCCGACCATACATAATAATCTCGCAATTTGCTGCCTTTAGGCGACCGGCGAGCAAACTGAAACCACGGATGTTGATCGGATGTATGATTTATTACCAGTGCTGTAATTACACGAATGCCTCGATGATGTGCCCTTTTTAGAAAAGACGTAAAATCCTCCATCGTTCCATAAATCGGATGAATATCGGTGTAATCGGAAATATCG
>MHYA01000043.1 GCA_001825675.1 Planctomycetes bacterium GWF2_42_9
ATTCCAGAAACCAGAAGAAGTCGCTGTCAATGAACCGTTATGAAGCGATGCTCCAATTATAGCAATGGTCTTGGAACGCCCTACGCTGTAATGGGAGCATCGCTTCATAACGGTTCTTTGACAGCGACTTCTTCTGGTTTCTGGAATACAACTCCCGCGGCAATCCCAGCAGGTTGGATTCAAACCCATACAAGTCTTTATACAACTGGCAGTATGTTTGTACAATGCAGCTCAGGTGGTATTGCAACTAACAATACAGGTGAGTTGGTCAGGGCGAATCATAAATATACCGTGAGCGCAAGACTAGGCGGCTCATCAGGCAATACGGCAACAGTTAAAGTATATGCGACACAAAACGCGGATGGTACCGGAAACAAAGTTGAGTTAGTTCAGGTAAGCCGAACAGGAAACAGTTCCGACGGTTATACATTATTTATGGTTTCAAACACAGGTGCGTCAGCTTCAACAACTGTTGAAGGATATTTTGTTCAGGTAGTCCTTGCGACAGATGGTTATTATGATGACATTGTTATCTATTCGCAGCCTGATGAGACACTTATGCCTGCTTGTTGCGGCGATTCTGATCACCCATATCCGATTGGAGATCTTAATTTTGACTGTTATGTAAATTGGTATGATTTGTGGAAATTCGGCGATCAATGGCTTGCCGCTTGTGCAGGTCCTAATTGGTGTGATGGAGCAGATATTTCTCACGACTCAGATGTGAAATTTAATGATTTTGCGATATTTGCAGATCATTGGCTTGATTGTAGAGACCCTCAGCTGCCTTGTGGTTATAGTCATCCATAATGAGTGAATAGACAAAATTGCTGGGTCTTTTTCCAGAAAAGATTGTTTGAATTAGATTCTATACCTTAGGATTAGATTAATTATGAAAACGAAATGGACATCGGTTTTAAGAACACTCAAAGCGAGTCTATACATATCCATATAAGAACACATAATGGGAAACAGCATCTAAAAAAGGGAATAATAAAATGCAAAAAACAAATACAAAATTATGCTTCTTAATTATTTTTTGTCTGGTATCTTCATTTTCGTGTCTGGCACAAGATGATGCTAATCAGCGTGTAATTGAAAAACCAGTGTTTACTCCAAATGGTACGATTGTTTGCGGGGGAAAAAGCGTTTGGAAAAAACCAAGTTGGCCCACAATGCTCATGTGCATTGATAATGATGCGATATGCACCATGTCTGAAATGTTCAATTTCGGTAAAGGCGACATGAATGCAATTTTCTTCCTGGATACCGAGGACAAGTTGGATGGAAAAAGTTCAATCTTTACTGCCATAGCAAGAGAATGGACGACAAGCGATAAAAAACTTGGACCTTACAAGTTCAGCATCACTCTTCTTGATGATGGGCTGATTCGAATTGAAAGTACATGCGAGCTTGAAGACCCCTCTTTGCTAAAGTCTCGTTATTCTCGCTTTGAATTTCCATCATATATGCTGTTATCTGGCGAATATGTCCAAGGCGAGAAGGCCATTTCTTTTGATGAACACAAGGCTGTTGCTTTCAGTGATAATGATTTGAAAGATGCCAAAATTCAATTTTTTGGAAATTCAGATCAGAAATCATTTACCATTATTCCTGATGGCTGTTCAAAAATAAGCATAGGTTCAAATAATATTACTTTTTTTGCGGCCAAGGATGGCACAATGAAATTCCTTCTTGATATTCGTTCTTCTCAAAAAGCTGCGGTTGCTTCGAAATCAAGCCCCAATGGTATTGATTTTTGGGAAGTAGACAAACTTCGACTTCCAGATTATGGGACAACCCGGAATATGCTCATGAATCCTTCTTTTGAAGCAGGCTTTCATTATTGGGGTTATCCTTGTTTTGGTGACGGTCTTATTCCTCTTAAATATCAGAATTTTTACAACATTGACAATAAAGAAATGCATTCTGGTTCAAAAAGTCTGCATATCAAGGCTATGCAAATTCGTTGTCCTTTGCCGATAGGTACATTTGCTCTGCCTTTTGTTTCAGGTAAGAATTATACTTTAAGTTTTTATGCAAAAGGTTCGTGCGAAAAGAATCTCGTTGTCAGTCTTTGGGGGCGTGAACTTCGTCATGGGGATCAATTCATTCATGATATTCCGCCCTTTGCCATAACTAACGAGTGGAAACGTTATTCTACTCCTATTGTGCCAAACGATAGATTTGGCGGAATTTACTTTAGGGCTCAATATCTCGGAGCATTGACAGACGGGCAGGAGGAAAGCGTTTGGCTTGATGACATTCAGCTCGAAGAAGGGCAGATGACAGATTTTGTCCAACCGTTAGTGGCTGCCGAATTGACAAGCAGCGCAAGGGGCAATTTCCTGAAGTTTGGTCAGGAACCAAATTTAAAGTTTAATATTCACTCCATAGCTGATTCAAATGGCACAGCTTCTATAGTTGTAGAAGATTATTATTCAAAAATAATATATGAAGATATGATTCAGTTCAAAACAGACTATACAGGAAAAGCTTCAATAGTACTTGACAAGCTTAGTAATAAAATATTCATAGATCAAATCCGAGGCGTCTTCATTGTAAATACTGTTTTTAACATGCAAGGGGAATCCAGTTCGTTCACGGATTGTTTCAGATTTTCCGTTATGGATTTTCTTGACAATACCCAAAAAAATAAAAATATATTTAATACTCATTATGTTTATAGTCTACAGGCATGCGGCCCGGATATGGAACGTTTCCTCGAACGAGAACGTGCAATAGGTTTTGGTTCAATTACCTATGATTTCGGCAGTTTTGCAAATGATCTGGATTATAACCTTGATGAAGAACGCATGAAGCTGCTGGATAAATATGGAATCGCATGCGTTGGTCGGCCGGTTCTTAAATTGCACAATGGAGTTGGCGGAGAGATCTCTGAAGACAATGAAAAATACAAAATGATTAACATTAAAACAATGCTCAATCCGACAGATGCGGAACTTGCAGAATTTGAGAAAATTTGTGCTGTTAAAGCCAAAAACAGACCATGGAATAAAATTTGGTGGTTTACGGGTGAAAGCAATCCTGGCTGTATGCCATTGGAAGGAAATCCTGAAGCATTCGCAAAATTCTTAATAGCCACACAGCGGGGAATCAAGAAAGGAAATCCAAATGCGCAGGTTCTAATCGAAGGTGGCCCATGGAATATGGATCCAGGTAGTGGCACAAAATGGGTAGAACGCTATATTCATGATACAAAAAAAATCGATCCGAATGCTGAATTCTATGGCGCAGCAGCGCATCATTACCGCAATTTCCCTGAAAATCCGGATTTGGATTCAGATATTGCAGCTTTTCTTGCGATGCTTGACCGCAATGGGTGCAGCGACTGGCCTTTTTATGTCAATGAAGGGGGAAATTATTGTCCATTCAATATTCCACAGGAAGGCGTATCGCCATATATTTGTCATTCTGCTAATCCCTGGTATTTCGGAATGCTTTCTTATCATGCCGGAAGAGCGGAAAAAATCGCATCTGCTTTTAGTGCAAGGAACTGGCTGGTTGCACTTAAATATTTTGATAGAGTTGCTTGTATGCAGGATTTTATGACTCCAAGCCGCTATCTTGATTATGATTTTTCTCCAAGAATTTATGATAAAATACCTAATACACTTAGCCGGCTTCTTGGAAATGCTGCATTTTATAAAGACATTCGTTTTGCGCCATACGTTCGTTGTTATGTTTTCAAGGATGAGAAAACCGGCTCAGCAATAGCTGCAATCTGGGGATATAAAGAAAGTGTTGATCGTTGGAAAGAAGAGCCTCCGCTTTATTCATTTGATTTTGGCAATCAGAAGATTAAATTCATCGACCTGATGGAAAATGAAACAATTTTTCAGAAGGGATCTGATGGGCGAACAATTATTCCTATGTCTTCTTTTCCATTTTTTATAGAGGTGCCGACAGGAACCGAAGATCAGCTTTGCCAGGCAATTGCGAATGGTGATTCAGTCATGGCACAATCAAAGATATCCATAGATGCTTATCCCACTTCAAGTGGTAAGGCAATAGTTTCTTTTAAGAATCTGGTATCAAAAGATATAAACGAAACAGCTTTAGTCTCTATCAATGAAGCAACACGGAAGATTTATCTTCAGCTCCCATCTCTTGGCCAGAAAGAAGAATCTTTTGATTTGCAGAATACTCTCGATTATGGAAAAATTTTGCCTTTTAATTTTACATCGTCTGTAAATGATATCAAAAATAAAGAAATTACCGGCAAATACATTCTGCTCACTGATAATAGTCACAAAGAATCAAACATTTTAGAAAACGCACCAGCTTGGAAAGATATTCCTGAAATTGATCTTGGGGATAATGTATTTTTGAAAATGTCAATTTCAGATGGCAAATTTGTTGGTGCAATAGAGATCAAAGGAAAAGAACTTGTGCCGGCAGATGTTTTTTCAGGTATTGGCCTTTATATCGATCCTTTTGCTAAAATTGACCAGTGGTATGTTTCTAAAAAGGAAACAGAAGATTTAGCTGTTTTTGAATTTGTTAAAAGCAAAGATAACGTTATTGAAGCCTTTTGTCATTTCGTACAAGGAACCCAAGCTGGTTCAGGAAGCACTTATTTGATTTCAGGCGGAATTCAGAAAAGGATAAAGATTAAAACTGTAGCTGAATCTGAAAGTGTTTTTTTGATGTTTTCAGTTCCCCAGGAAGTCTTGTCACCTTTAATTCTTAAACCTCAAAGCAGGTTCGGAGTGAATATTTCTATTCCATTTAAGAATAGCGTAAAGACACTTGTGCCTATTAATAATTTTAAAAATGCCGGTAAGCCGGGAGAAATAAACTTCACCATGGTTGTAGTCTGTGATCTTAAAAAGTCATAGCCGAAAATACAGCATTGCTTAAGAAAGAAAATATGAGAAAATTTAGTTTTAAAAAGTTTTTCTTTTCACTAATAGTATTTGCTTTTATTTCAGCCGGCACGATGGTAGCCTGTGCAGACTTGGTAATTAAGGACGGAGACAGAGTTGCGATTGCTGGTGATTCAATTACGGAACAAAAGATTTATTCGTGTTACATAGAAGCATATCTATTGGCTTGTTCAGGACTGAAAGATATAAAAGTGTTTCAATTTGGTTGCGGTGGTGAACAAGCAAAGGGATTTGCCGCACGTCTGGAAACAGATGTATGGAACTGGAAACCAACTGTTGTTACCACTTGTTACGGTATGAACGATGGTTATTATCGTAAGTACGAAGAGCTGCTTGCCGGCGAACCGCATCGCAGCAGTGTGAAAAAAATAGTTGATTTTTTCAAGAGCAAAGGAGTTAGAGTGATCGTTGGCAGTCCCGGCATTGTGGATACATACACTTATAAGGGTCGCAATGAAACTGGTGCCAATGGGTATAATGAGACATTGGGTAAATTAGCTGAGTTTGACCGTCAGATTGCACTGGACGAAAATGTGAACTTCGCGAACGTGCATGACGCAATGATGGATTCTATGATCAAGGCTAAAGCTGTATTAGGTGAAAGTTACCACGTAGCCGGTGGTGATGGTGTGCATCCCGGGCCAAATGGGCAGTTAGTGATGGCATATGCTTTTTTAAAGGAGATGGGCTTTGATGGTCAAATTGCTAAGATTGAAATGGATTTTAATGGACAGACTATGGTTTCTGCTGGACATAAATTATTAAGCCAAAAGCCTGGAGTAGTAGAGATCGAAAGTTCTCGTTATCCATTCTGCTTTACAGGCAATGAAAAGGATCCATCTGGAAATTTAAGTATTCTTCCATTCGTGCCATTTCAGAATGATTTAAATCGTTTTGAACTCATAGTACGCAACTTGCCAACTAAGAGAGCGGAGGTGATATGTGGTAATGAGAAGAAAGTCTTTAATAAAGACGATCTCGAAAGAGGTATCAATCTTGCAGCAGAATTTATAAACAATCCATTTTCTTTGCCATTTAATCAACTACTGACTGAATTGTATAATAAGCAGCTATTTGAAAACTGGATGATAAGGAATTTCTATGCTAATTTCGGTTCATACATGCCCGAAGTAAATAAAGATTCTAAATTAAAGGATGCA
>MHYA01000044.1:0-4817 GCA_001825675.1 Planctomycetes bacterium GWF2_42_9
AGGCTGGCGATATTGGTATTATTATGATGGAACATCACATACGATTACAACGCCGACGGAAGCTCGTCCATCATACGATACATGGTATATCATTCGGGCAACACTGCGAGATGGTAATTCAGATGGCACGGTAGATTCATATGACCTTGAAACTTTCAATGCGGACATGACACCAAAATGGTCTCAAACCGGCATAACAACAAATGGTTATACAAATGGTATTGAAGTTGTGATCACATGCGCTGGAACTTCCAGCAAGGCAGTCGGTTTGGTGGATGAAATTAAGATTTGCCGTTTGCCTTAGTAATATGCTTTGATAAACAGCTGCACAGATAAAACTCGGCTAAAACCAATGCATTGTTGCTTTAGATATTATATTTAAGGGTGTAGTTTAATATGGGACTTTATGGGTGTTAAGATGTGGCGTCTTGAAAAACCTTAGGGATATTTAACGATTGACAGGCTTCGATACATGAAAGTTGTAGACGCGCCTGATCAATAGGGTTCAGAGTGAGACACCGTGCTGAAAGTTTAGGCAATTCAGCAGCTAATATGATAGTTAATGTAAGAAATAAAAAAAATGAAGAAAGCAAAATCTTGGTAAAAGTTTTGATAAAGTGATTAACAATCACAACATATTAAAATAAGAAGGAATAGGCTATGAGCAATAAAGTCAAATGGGCTGTTTTAGGTTCAGGTGGAATTGCACAAAGACGAACGATACCTGAAGGAATTATACCTGCGGCCAATGCGGAATTAATAACGGTATGTGATGTGAATACGAAAGTAAATGCGGAAGTTGCATCTAAATTTGAGGCAAAGGCTGTCGAAAGCATTGATGGTTTGCTCTCATCGGATATTGATGCTGTTTATATTGCAACGCCTGCGAATTTACATTGCGAGCAGGTTATTAAATGCGCAAAAGCTAAAAAGCATGTACTTTGCGAAAAGCCGCTTGGCCTGACAATAAAAGAAACGCAGGAAATGATTGCGGCCTGCAGAAAAGCAAAGGTTAAGCTTGGAACAGCTTTTATGATGCGTTTTAATTCACAGCATCAGGCAGCTTTGCAAATGATAGAAGCCGGCAAAATCGGCAAACCTGTTTATGCACGTGCCCAGCTTTCGTGCTGGTATCCACCTATTAAAGGAGCCTGGCGGCAGAATTCCAAGCAGGGCGGCGGAGGTTCATTGATTGATATGGGAGGCCATTGCATTGACTTGCTTGAAATGTTTTTCGGACCGGTTAAAGCGGTTTCATGTTTCATACGAAGCGGCGTGCATAAATATAAATCAGAAGACAGTGCGGTAGCAATGCTTGAGTTCAAAAGTGGTGCTATTGCAACAGTAGATACATTTTTTTGTATTCCTGATAATAGCAGTAAAAATGTTCTTGAATTATATGGTTCAAAAGGCAGTATTTTAGCAAAAGGCACAATTGGACAAGGTCAGGCCGGCGAAATGATAGCTTTTCTCGAGGAAGAAGCAAAAGCCTACGAAGCACAACAATCGCGCCAGCAGGCGGACGGTATAAAGATAGCACCGCAACCTGTAAATATGTACAAAGCAGAGATTGAAGCGTTCAGCCAGGCGATTATTGAAAGTAGGAGACCATTAAACAATGATCTTCTAGGATTACAGAGTCAAAAAGTTTTAGCTGCTTGTTATGAATCTGCTAAAAAAGGCAAACGTATAAAAATAAAAGTGTAAAATGAATAACAAAACAGCAATGGTTTTTTTATGTCACTCTGCATAAGGAATGCAGCGCGAAAAAAATGCGATGCACCAGTCGCCCAGCGTACGAAGCTTGATGTAAGTAGTCACAAGTCTTTAAATAGTAGTGTGTTATAATTTTAGCCAATTTGTAAAGTTGTCCCGTTTGGGGAGTTTTGTAAGTTACGCTGAATTAAAGACTTGTGAATATCCGCCATGTCGGCGGCGCGGCCGTAACCTTCTTGTAAAAGAGTAGTACTACTCTTTTTTTGAAAGGAAAACGCCATGACCGCTGTTCAAACTACCAAATCATTCGTACCCAAACTCCGTCATCACAAGGCAACTGGCCAGGCATATGCAGTTTTTAACGGAAAAGCCGTATATTTCGGAAGATCCGATGACAAATATATACGGCTCATTAAATTATGCCTTCATTATACCGCTTAATTCTTGAAAAAACACGCATTTATGATAAACTCTACCAATGGAAAATACAACGAATCAAACAACTGCAAACAGGTGGCTTAATGTACCAATCATTGCAATGATCACTCGGCTGTTGTGCCGGGAATTAACACTTCAAAATGAATATCTTCGACAAGAGAACAAGATTCTAAAATCTAAAATTAAAAAACGATTAAGTTTTACAGATGATGAACGAAGAACATTGGTTGAAGCTGCCATGGCAATGGGCAGAGATTTGATGGAGCAAGTTGTTAGCATTGTTAGTCCCAGAACTATTCTAGCCTGGCAGCGAAAGCTTGAAAAGGAAAAATGGAATTTTTCTGATCGCAGGAAGAACAATCCAGGCAGACCAAGAATTGATATTGATATCGAGCAACTCGTCTGTAAAATGGCCCGCGAAAATGAGTGGGGTTATGAACGGATTCAAGGTGAGTTGGAAAAGCTCGATATTAAAATCTCTAAAAGCAGCGTTGCTAATATTTTAAGAAGAAACGGACTTCCTCCGTCACCTGAGAGAAAAGGATTGAGCTGGCGGGAATTTTTATCACGGCATGCAGCAGTATTTTTATGCGCAGATATGTTTCAAAAAGAAGTCTGGACATTCAAAGGTTTGACAACTGCATATGTATTTTTCATTATGCATTTACAAACACGAAAGGTGCTATTAGCCAGAGCGACATTTTCTCCGACTAATCAATGGCTCCATCAGCAAACACGTCACGTTCTGTGGGGTTGCGAAGAGCATGGCATTAAACCACGATTCTTTCTTCGCGACAATGATATGCTGTATCCAGAAGGAATGAATGTTCTTTTGAAAGCATCGGGTGTCGAAACTATCAAAACGCCATTTAGGGCACCTAACGCAAATTCTCATGCGGAACGCTATGTTCTTAGCTGCAAAAGAGAATGCCTGAATCATTTACTTATATTTGGTTTGAATAGATTGCAGTATGTGGTTGATTGTTATACTTCATACTTTAATGAACACAGGCCACATCAAGGGATTGAAAACAAAATTCCTTCCCAATATGATGTAAATAAATGGCAGGGCAGTTTCATGCCAAACTTAAAAGCGAGGAATATTATTTGTGATGACTTTCTTGGCGGGCTTTTAAAGAGTTATCGGAAAGCTGCTTAATTTTTTGCAGCCTTGACAAGCAAAAATGCCGAAGCTATGAATTTTGTACCTTACAGGCAGATATGACAAAGAAATGCTAAAACAATTGAGATAAAAATGTTTTTGCTGGAACTTTAAATGCCTGTTGTTCATGAACAAAACAGTCTGCATCGATATAATCAGCATTCAAAATGACCTGGAAAGCAAAAGGTACCTGTAATTGCTTTTGATAATATTTTAAAGAATCGCTTATTTTATCTTCAGATGTTTTCACTTCTGCAAGAAACCACGGCTTATTATCTTTAATGACTATAAAATCAACTTCTCGTTGGTCCTTATCTCTCAGATAACCTAATTGGAATTTGCCCATTCCAAGATCGTTCCAGCCTTCCACTGCTTTTAAAAGATGACAGGCAATAAATGTTTCAGCCTTGTCTCCTGGATCATCAATAAATGACCAATCTCTGAGAAACCATTTCGGCTCTTTTCGAAGTGAACGGGAAACATTTTTAAACCAGGGTCTTACCATAAATCCAAGGTGTAAATTACAGAGTGTATTCATCCATCTGCGAACAGTATCTACAGAAATCTGAACTTCTGCTGCTAGATTACTATATATAAGCTGTTGCGAAGAGCGAGTCATTAAAATATTGACGAGAATTTCCAATTGATCTAACTGGTGAATTTGCGTCAAATCTCTGATGTCCTCACGGAGCAGTTGGTGCTGCCGCAAATTATGCCATCGTCTGCTAAATCGCATATCGCGTTTTAGGAAAGGTTCTGGATAACCGCCGTGGTTCCATAAGGCTGAAAAGTCGTTCTCATTTATTTTTTGTGGTAGTCGTATGATTTTTTCAGGATCTGGTAAGTCTTGACAAGCTATCTCAGCAACTGTAAAAGGATGCATACGATAAAGAAAATATCGCCCCATTAGGCTGTCTCCGCCACGACGATAAATATCCATTCTTGAACTGCCAGTTACAAGAATATTTACCTGATCTGCATATGTGTCGAAAAAGCCTTTTAAAAATTGTTTCCATCTGCTGAATTTGTGCAACTCATCGAAAAGGGCGGTTGGCTTTTTAGAACGGATTTTATCGAGTCCTAATCTCTCTGCGATATTGGCCGGACCTTTTACTATGAGCATTCTATCATCAGTATTGTCCCAGTTTAAATAGTTGTCAGTAACATTTCGGCAAGTGGTGGTTTTTCCGACCTGTCGTGGCCCACTGACAAAAGCCATTTGCCGTTGGTTGGCCAAGTGTTCCGAAAGAATGGTATCGTATATACGTCTTTGCATAATCATAGTCTCTATTTTCGTTCGTATCGTAAAAAAGTCAAGACTATTTTACGATACTACTAATATTTGTCAAAGAAAAATCAGATTCAAAACGTGCGGTGCAAATATATACGGCTCGTTAAATTATGCCTTCATTATACGTTTTAATTCTTGAAAAAACAAGCATTTATGATAAATTCTACCAATGGAAAATACAACGAATCAAACAACTGCTAACAAATGGTT
>MHYA01000044.1:4837-11362 GCA_001825675.1 Planctomycetes bacterium GWF2_42_9
TAATCACTCGGCTTTTATGCCGGGAATTGACACTTCAAAATGAATATCTTCGCACTGAGAATAAGATTCTCAAATCTAAAATAAAAAAGCGATTAAGTTTTACAGATGACGAAGGAAGAACTCTGGTTGAAGCTGCCATGGCAATGGGCAGAGATTTGATGGAGCAAGTTGTCAGTATCGTTAGCCCTAAAACGATTCTGGCATGGCAGCGAAAACTTGAAAAAGAAAAGTGGGATTATTCAGATCGAAGAAAAAACAATCCCGGCAGACCTAGGATAGCTTTAGACATCGAACAGCTTGTCTGTAAAATGGCCCGCGAAAACGAGTGGGGTTATGAACGGATTCAAGGTGAACTGGAAAAGCTCGACATTAAAATCTCTAAAAGCAGCGTTGCTAATATTTTAAGAAGAAACGGACTTCCTCCGTCGCCTGAAAGAAAAGGATTGAGCTGTCGAGAATTTTTATCTAGGCATGCAGCAGTGTTTTTATGCGCACATATGTTTCAAAAAGAAGTCTGGGACATTCAAAGGTTTGACAACTGCATATGTATTTTTCATTATGCATTTACAAACACGAAAGGTGCTATTGGCCAGAGCGGCATTTTCGCCGACAAATCAATGGCTCCATCAGCAAACGCGTCATGTCCTTTGGGAGTGCGAGGAACACGGTGTTAAACCTCGCTTCTTTCTCCGCGACAATGAGATGCTGTATCCAGAAGGAATGAATGTTCTTTTGAAAGCATCGGGTGTTGAAACTATCAAAACACCATTTAGGGCACCTAACGCAAATTCTCATGCGGAACGCTATGTTAACTGCAAAAGAGAATGCCTGAATCATTTACTTATATTTGGCTTGAATAGATTGCAGCATGTGGTTGATTGTTATACTTCGTATTTTAATGAGCACAGGCCACATCAAGGAATTAGCAATAGAATTCCAGCAGAGTATAATAAATCCAGACAGAAGGGTGGTTGTAAGCCAAACTTAAATGCCGTGAATATTATTTGCGATGACTTTATTGGGGGGCTTTTAAATAGTTATCGGAAGGTTGCTTAATTTTTAGAGCCTAGAAAAGCAAAAATGGCCGAAGCAATGATTTTTGTATCTTACTCGAGCGCATTTAGAAATTGGCATACAAACAGATTTTGGCTTGCTTTAATGAATACCTATTTTTTCAAGATGAACTACCAGATTGAATCCTCTTCCGTTAAATCTTAAATCTTCAGTACTTCTAGAATGTCGAAATCAACATTAATCCAAACCGTCACATATTTCTGAAGGTTCCATTACAACATTTGCCAACTGTTTTTCTGCTATCTGCACTGTGAACCAGAAAGTCGATCCTACATCCGGATGCGACTCAACCCCAATTTTTCCGCCATGACGTTCGACAATTTTTTTGCATACCGAAAGACCGATACCCGTTCCTTCATATTCATTTCTCGTATGTAAACGTTTAAACATTACAAATATGGAACTGAGATATTCAGCCTTGATACCAATGCCATTATCCGTAATCTCAACTCTCACAATGCCGTTTGCGTCAGGTTTACTGGTAATAGTAATTTTCGGTATCCTGTCCTTAGGCTGGTATTTAATTCCGTTCGCAATGAGATTCTGCAGAAGTTGACGAATCTGAACAGAATCAGCTTCAATTGTCGGCAACGGCTTAGGAATCTCAATAATCGCATTTTTCTCTTGAAGTACAACTGAAAGTTCAAGTTGCTGTAATTGAGTAATAATCTCATTAAGATCAACCATCTGCGGAGGCTGCGTTTTTGAGCTTACTCTTGCATACACAAGTAATCCTTCTATCATTTTGTTCATTCGTGTAGCACCGTCAATCATAAATGTAAGATTTTCAGTGTCCTCACCTGATAACTTATCTTTTAAAGATTTTTCAAGTATGCTGCCGAAAGATGTAATTTTTCTCAAAGGTTCGCGCAAATCGTGTGAGGCGATGTAAACGAAATTTTTCATTTCCTGATTTGCTTCTTCGAGCTTAGCCATTGAGCTTTCAAGCTCGGCATTAAGACGCTGCATCTCTTCTTCAGCTTTCTTGCGTTCCATAACTTCCCGGTTGAGATTATCTATCGATGTGGTTGTTTTCTTCAAATCCTCAACCATTTGATTGAAACTCACGGCCAACTGTCCTATCTCATCACTCGATTCGACCTCAATTTTTGAATCCAAACTGCCTTTACCTATTTTATTAGCGGCATTTCTCAAATTTTTTACCGGTCTTGTTATTCTGTGTGCTAAATAAATACCCGTCGATAAAGCCAAAACAAAACTCAGTAACATAGTCCATCCAGTCAAGTGGAGCGAAATGATAACGGGTTTGTACGCCTCCTCCACAGGTAACTCAACCACAACGGCCCACTCAGGGAAGCCAAGCGGCATAATACAGCTTACCGAATAAGTATTCAGAATGCCTCTCGATACATTAGTATTCTGCTCAAATGAATTGGAGTTGTTCACAAATTCAGCAATATTCTTTAGATGAATCAGGTTTTCTCGTTTTAAAACTCGGCTTATGTCTCCATAAGCTATTAAATTGCCGCTTTTGTCTATTACATAGGTTTGGCCGTTTGTGCCAAATTTTAATGAATCTATCATGTCCCACATAAATTTCAGATTCACTTCAGCCAATAGTGTACCTTTGAAATTCTCTAATACATCTATAATAGGCGAGGCGATTATTATCATTGGTTCGCTTGTTATTTCATCAATGTACACTGAACTTATATATAAATTCCTTGGGTTTATCCCTGAAAATTTGTCGATTTCCTCATTTGTTGATTGAAGTGATAATAAATTCGATAATCGTGATTTTCTCACTATCTCCTGCTTTTTTGAATCAAGCAAAATTAGCTGTCGAAAGACCGGCTCAGAACCCAGCAGTTTTTCCAGAATGAGTTTTTGTTCCTTGTAAGAGAAAGTTGCGGTATTGCTGATACTTGCCACTGTTTTCAATATGTTGGATTTTTCATTAATAAAACTCTTTACTGTATTTACCGCTTTCTCCGCAATAAGCTGTTGCTGTTTGATAATAATATCCCGCTGAATCTTATAGTTAAAATATATCTGCAAACTACTGGCAGTCAGCAGCACCATTATGCTGAGTACCAAAAAAACAATGGTTAAAGTAACTGTCAAACTATGGAATTTTGTTTCTTTCATTATGGATTCAATAAATCTAACGAATTACCTCATCGGCCATACTCAATAATCCCTCAGGCACTGTCAACCCCAATTCTTTAGCTATTTTGTAATTGATTCGCAAATGCGAGGGAGGAGTAGCAACCATAATTGTCCCGGCTGGGACGCCTTTCAATACTTTGTTAGTTTTTTCCGCCGCTAGCCTGCCGCTTTCAAAGGGGTCAACATTATAACTAAAAATTCCACCTTTCTCTACTGTAGCAGGAGAACTGCCTACGAGCGGCAATTTAAATTCGACCGCAAATCTACTGATGATAGCCCAGGATTCAGGCGTTTGGGTTAGAATCTCCGGCAAAAGCAAAATAGCATCTACACCTATGTCAGCCGATTTCATACGATTTTCGATATCGGTCTGAATCTCTATGGATGAAATAACAGGAAGCTCAACTAAAATTACATCCTTAAATGATGCTGCCGATCGGAGCTTTTTGAGTGCAGGAGCGACGATGGGATAATTTTTATCATAAGGCACGTAAAGACGTTTGATATCTGGTGCTGATTCGAGTAGGATTTCGAAACGTTTGACTACAATATCGGGTCCGGGAAAACGCGAACCTGTGATATTTCCGCCAGGCTTAGGTATGCTTTCTATTAGATTACTTCCCTCCAACCCGGCTTGTGCAAAAATCACAGGGATATTTGTCCCCTTTGTGGCTGCCTTAGCTGATTGTGCCGGCTCTGTTGGAAAGGCGAAAATCAAATCAACTTTGTCCTCCACAAATTTTTTATTTACTCGGTCATACCCAAGAGGGTCAAAACCCAAATTATGAACATCATAAACGATATTCTTGCCCTCCACGTATCCCAGTTCAGCCATCTTGGCTTTAAAACCATCGATGATCGTAACAAAAGGATTACCTGCCAGAATACCCACACGATATATCTTTTGTGGCTGCTTTTTACTGCACCCACACAATGCAATCATCAGAACATAGATGACAACAAGAATATATTTATTTTTTAATTTCATCATATTCCCTTTTTACCGAATTATTTCATCTGCTACGCACAATAAGCCTTCAGGCACATCCAGCCCCAATTGCTTAGCGATTTTATAATTCACTTTAAGATGAAGTTCCGGAGTTACAACCGGAATATTGCCAGCAGCTTCACCTTTTAACACTTTATCGCAAAGGTATGCTGCACGCTTGCCTATTTCCTTATTGTTAATTGTAACAGCAAAAACCGTTCCATAATCCTCCGTAGTAACAAAGGATCCCCCAATTGGAATTTTGCGATCTCTCGTATACTTTGCTATTACGTCAAAGCATTCGCGTGTTGTGGAAAGTGATTCAGGTATCAGCAGGACGGCATCAAAACCAATATCTTTTAAATCGTTGCGTCTTTGCAACTCCGCCTGAAGATGTTCGATATTCTCAGCGGGAAATGGTATAAGATTTACATCCAGATAACTTAAAGACTTTTGTAAAACTGAAAGTTCCGCGGGTACTGACGAATAGCCTTTTTGATATGGAAGCCAAATACGTTTTGCCTGCGGTATCATTTCATGCATGATTTCCAAACGCTTGACAGCTACATCAGGGCTGGGATAGCGAACTCCTGTCATATTTCCGCCGGGCAGTTTTGTGTTATTGACAAGGTTAATTCCTTCCAGGATGGCGTTGGCAAAAATCACCGGAATGTCAGTTCCTTTAGTGATTTCTTTTGCCTCTAATGCAACTTCTGTATTGAAACCGAAAATTAAATCAACTTTATCATCTACAAATTTCCGAAGGATTTGTTTTTCTCTGTCTCTCTCGAAGTTTGTCTTCTGTGTATCATAAATAATGTTTTGGCCCTCGATGTAGCCCAACTCTTTCATATTTTCTTTAAAACTGTTTGCTATGCCTGAAAAGAGATTTAATCCGGAAAGGATACCTACCCGATATACTTTTTTCTCCGACGCTTTTTTACCACATCCGCCGGAAAGAAAACAAAACACTGCTAAAAGGAATAAAATAATTTTCATCATTTTTATTTTCATAGCTATTTTCCTGTGTTTGATTTATCAAGATAGGTATTCGAAATCTGTTCACAATAAAAAACAAATCACATCCTCTAATCGACATAAAATGATGCGTTCTTAATGATTGATTTTGAAGTATGAAAAAGCTAGTAGATTTTGTGTTTCAGCTCTATTATAGGTCCTTGCCTAACAAAAATTGTACGTTTGTAGAGAAAAGTTAAATTTTGGACCCCTTTACCATACAAGTATTAAACCGGTTTTACTAACTCTTGCTCTTTAACAAGTCCGATTGAAAATTAGGTCGGCGATATCGCCGAAAGCTTTTGAGTTGTTTTTTTAGCTGTTAGGACATTTGTTAATAATACATAATATTGCAAAACTTTGTCAATTTTCAAATAACTTTAAACGCAGTGCGTTGTAAATCTTATCTCGCTGATTTAAATTTACTCCTGCCTGATCAGCGTAATCTCTCCAGCGGGAAACTACCTGTCCTACTTCATGGAGAATTGTTTTGGCTTGGCCTCTTTTGAGCAAAGCCGATTTTCCACAGGCAAGAAAATCCTCGAATGTAAAATTGTCACGTTTGCCATTGACCGTCATCTGGTGGCTCGATGTCCAAATGCCGCTAGGTTGGTAGTTATATGTCATATCGAAAGCTGGGGCCAGTGACCAATTCCCACTACGATCCATTAAAAAGGCAATATTTTTAACGTGATCATCTTGATTTCTGGCGACGATATTGAAGACCATTCGTCGGTACATTTCGGCAGTTGTGCTAGCGAATAAATCCAATCGCCGCATTGTATCGAAGGCTTGTTCGTAACTGTGAGCGCCGGCTTGATTGAAATCCAGATGCGCAACCGCAGCTAACGATTGCATGTGCAGCTTGCCACCTTGAGTGAGTCGATCAAATCGGCGGGTCATGAAGTGATGGCGTCCTCCTTCTTCAAACAACCTGCAATCGCTCATTGTAATACCACAATCAGTTGCCATCTTTGAATAAGCATATTCAATGATGCCATATCCTTTTGGATCGGCCAAATCTTTATCACGATTATTGCTGACCCCATCAAATTTGATTATCCAATGTTCAAAGCCATCATCGGCATTGTTCTGTCCCGAACGGACTTCGTTAGTCTTGGGATTCCAAGCAATTACTGCCTTGGCACGAGCTCCACCGGCAGATGTGCCAACGCGTAGGATATCAGACATTGCCTCAGCTTTGACTTCTTCGGTGAAGCGGGTTTGCAAACCGTTTCGGTGCGACAGTATCTCACTGGCCAATTCAACCAATCGATCCACTTGAAGCACACTGTCCTTTGTTGGTTGCGGTCCGG
>MHYA01000044.1:11402-34502 GCA_001825675.1 Planctomycetes bacterium GWF2_42_9
GGTATAACACAAACGTTCCACAGCGTTAAATGAATTTGGGTCCCGTCCCTGTCTAGCAAGCCATGCATCAATCAGGGCATTTCCGAATCGATCTGGGAGTGAGTCAGCAAGCAGGCCGGGAAGACCATGAAAACTCTCTTGTGCCAGAGCCGGAAATGAATAGACTCTATTTGACAATGGCATCATCAGCGGCGATACTTCAACACCGCTTTGGGCAAAATCCGGATCATACTGAAACGATGCTGTTCGCTGGCCGTCTTCCAGTACTACCGCTCCAATGGTTGATCCCCAGGTTTTTACTTCCGAGATTGTACTCATTGTTCATCTCCCCATTTCCATGGTTTTTTGAGCTTGTTAGGTTTTTTTGTTACAGCTCGTTTTCTTGGTCTGGCCTGATTCTTTAGCATTTCCATTGGTGAGGGTGTTGCCTCTGGTATTAGCTGATCCAGGTTGCCAGCTAAGTCCAATACACCCAGCAGGCGAATTAACGTTGTCAACTGTATATCACCACCAGCTTCGATTCGCTCGATAGTTCGCTTGCCCACACCGGCTTGTTCTGCAGACTGAGCTTGGGTTATTCCCTGTTCGATCCTCCGATTGGCTATTCGTTTGCCCAGTTCCAAAAGGATAGTTTCTGGTGAAGTTTTTTTTTCGATTTTCATGGCGTAATCCTTAAGAAAGCATGATTTACTCGTTTTTCATTATCGTAATATTAAGCGATTTAGTTAATAAATCAAGCTGTAATTCGCTAAATATTACGAATTTGTCACTGAAAACTATTGCGATGTTACCACATTATTGAGCCTATCTGGATATAATAATTCCTGAAGTAGTCTACTCTTTGCGCGCGTAGACTACTCGCAATGGATGCAATCCCACGCAAGGGACAGCCATGACCATTGAAGGAACTATGAAAAAAAGTGCGAAGATTCTGACTGTACCTGAAAATTATAAAATCTTTAGCTGTACTGACATGCAGCTGGCACTGCAAAATCAATTTGGTGAAAAATGCAAACGGAGATTGGATAAATGGATTTACCTTTTTTCGACTTTTTCTTGATTTTTAGATGTAAGTTATTTATAAATATATGATTCTTTTTAGAAGGAAGGCATGAAGAAGATAATAGGGAAATGTATTATAAGTATTTTCTTTAAAAATACTTACAAAAAAAGCCATCTCATTTGCAATATCAAGCCTTCCACGTTTCTGGTTTCTTTGTTTACACTTTTTTTTGTAATATCAACTGCAAGGGGACAAATTTTTACAAATGTTTTTTTTAGGGATAGCAATACCCCTCTCCAATTAACATCTTCATCTTCACCTTACTATACTTATGAAGAAATCATGGTAGGAACTCATCTCAAAATTGTTGTAAGTTCGGATGCAGCGGAGCGTTGGTTTTCTGGAGTTGATGGAGATGGAGGCAGTTTAACAATAGAAGGTAACTACTTAAATTTTGGTGCTCTTTCAGCGAGAGGCCCTTTATTGGGTGAGGATTGGTCAGGCTCACATTTACCTGACGCAGGCTCTGAACCTGATTATCCTGACGTAATCCTGTGGGAAATGGATGGCATCTATGGATTTGATTTATACACAGATTCACGCAATGTAAATGCAGGTGATTGGTTTGTCATAGATTATAATGCTATTGCTGTGGGCGATTGTATTGTAAATTTTTATGACCACCGTGTTAGCTGGGATTTTCCGATTTACTATCTATGTTTCTCTCACGTTCCAACCAGAGACTTTAACAATGACAAAATTGTAAACTTTCACGATTTTTATTTATTCTTAAATCATTGGCTTGAAACAAACTGCTTGGACCCATATTGGTGCGAAGGAACAGATTTAGACAGAAATAATTTAGTAGATATTCAAGATTTATTTGCTTTCTGCGAATTTTGGCTCGAAAGAACAGAATAAAAACCCCACCCATATTAAGATTTCATTTCTTAATTTTTCATTTTTGAAAAAAAATTAATTTTTTGTGCAAAATTTCTATTTTTCAAACGCTTTATATTAAACGTTACAATTTTTTGTTAGTTATTATCAATTTTTAAGGAGTAGGTTATGAAAAAGAATTCTTTTTTATTTTGTTTTATTTTATTATCAGTTGCATACGCAGCTTGTGCTGATAGGTTATTGGAAAGAGCTGAGATATTACAAATATTTCAACAAATAACAAACCAACCTAAAAAGACATGGATTCAAGCAGGAACAATCAAAGCAACCCATCAAGAATATAAAGCCCCGAAACTTAAAGATGCAAATGAAATTAACAACCAAATCAAAGCAGCAATTGGTGAATACCAAAATAATTCAAATAAAAGAGAACTAACTGCTGATTCTCAATTGATGAATCTTGATGCAATCCCTTTCAATACCCGCTATAAACTATTGAATGAATCTACGATGAATTCTTCTGTGATAGTAAAATATGATGGAGAAAGATTTTACTGGGAAATTGAGGCTAATTCTCGCCAGGATTCTATAAAGCCAGATAACGAATTGTCTGGAAACTATATGACAAAGCAATTCGATTTAAGTTGGAATAAGAAGCGTATTTTTGCATGGGATGGTGAAAAATATTCGACATATTTTCTTCCAGGAAACCATTCCATAGAAGACTCCACTGGAACTACGCCTCATTCTGTAAATGGCCCTTTGACCGCCGGGTTGATTCCATGGGGATTCGGCAAATACACATACGATAACCTTTCGAAGTCTGAAGTATCCGCTATTGAAAAAACGGTTGATAACCAAATTCAGATAGAGTTGACTTTGACCAATTCTAATGGTTCACAAATAATTTTTACTCTTTTACCACAAAAAAATTATGCACCTCAATCTGTTTTAATTTATGAAGAAGGAAACATGGTTGCTTCCCGTCAATATTCAGATTTCAAGCTGATAGGCAATAATTGGATGCCATTTACGATCTTAATAGAAAAATTTGAACCAACTTCCAACAGACTTTTAAGCCGTGATTTCTGGGATATTCAAAGTGTGGATGCTAATATACCACAAGGCTATGATTTCCAAATCAACTACCAAAAAGATGCTTTAATTGAACATGCTGTATTTAGCAAGACCAGACCTGAAATATACCGCTATTCGGAAAATACGAATACAACTTTGCTTTTATCAGATAGAATGGAATATGCTACAAATGAAGGCATACAGTCTCAAAATTGTGCTACCGCAGCATTGAAATATTCCATGTCAAAACTTGGTAAAATTATAAATGCTCAACAATTAACCAGCTTGGTCGATGATTCAAATGGGCAAACAAGTCTTTATGCGATGAAACAATTTGCTGAAACTAACGGATTCTATTCTAGAGCGGTAAGCATAAACATTGAAAGCCTGAAGAATCTTAATAATTGCAGAGCAATTCTCTATCTTCCAGGTAAAAAACATTTCGTAGCAGTTGAATCTATCGATGAAAAATATGTTTGGCTGGTAGATTTATCGAACAATGAATTCTTTTATCAGATAGATATAAATTTCTTCGATATGGATTGGAAGGGCACGGCTCTTATAATTTCAACAAGTCCAATTTTTGGGACATATGAAGAAATCAATATCAACGACCAGAAGGCGTTATTGGGACAGGGTTATGAATGCACAAAGCTTTTACAGGGTTATGATGTAATATTCTGCGAGTATATATCAGGTGATTGTGGTGGCATGTATACTGAATATCCGACAAGATATGGCTGCCAAAGCGGCACCGGAAGTTGTTCAACTTCAACGAAAATAAAGTATATAGAATCTCCTTGTATCATTGATCCTTATTTTCCAGATGGATGCAACGTAACCGGCGACTGGACTGCTTATTATATGAGGGCTTGTTTGTAAAATTGTAGTAAGTAATTTGATTTTAAAAGCGGCAAGCAAGTTGCCGCTTTTTTTATCATAATCAGTGTTGATTCATTAGAATAATAAGTATACAATATTTTTATGAAACGGAGTGCATTTACATTAATAGAGTTATTAGTCGTTCTTAGCATCATAGCCCTTTTGGTCGCTATGACCCTACCTTTATTACGTAATGTCAGAAATAAAGCCAAAGCCATTCTTTGTTGTTCGAATCTCAAACAAATTGAGACTGGACTTTTAGAATATGCGATAAATAATAAAAGTTTTCCTTATAGCTTTTGTAATCCTTCTTTGATGCCTACGAAACCAGAAGGCGGATATGCTGGATATAGCAATTATAGTAGAAGAGGTTGGTGGTGGTTTAATTTTGTAGATGGGGTTTATATTAGATCGGACGAAAAAAACACTATAGCTAAATGTCCTTCAAAATTGTTAAATGATACGCTACTGAACAAAGACATTTTATGCGGTAATTATGCTGTAAATCGTTCGATTTGCAAAAGTTCAGATGACAGACAAGAAAAAAGAGAAGAGTTTACAGGCAAACCTTTGAAAATCGATGAAATTCCCAAACCATCCCAGACTTTACTATGTATGGATAGCGGTTATGCACTAATAAGCTGGTGGAATGCTATCGATGCTCCTCCCATGCCACTTGGAAAATCTCCAATCGAAGATACATCTTATCTACCAGGCCTTTCTATTAATAAAAACAGAAAATTAATGCAAGGCCAGGAACAGGATGCTATTTATGGCAGACATCCAAATAAAACGGTTAATGTTGGCTTCGTGGATGGCCATATAGAATTCAAAAAAGCCAATGACTTATTGGTAACACAGTACGAAAATGGCTACAAAAATAAAAACCCAATCTGGGTACCGAATGAAAACACTAAAAAAATGTTTTCTCAACAATAGCTTTCATTTGAAAGTCATCAATCATTTTTATTGTCTTGCTTAATTTTAATACATAGTTATTTTCCCACCTAGATTTTGTGAACCACTCAGTCTTCAAAATCGTCATTGTTTTAACATCTATAAAAACACACCATTTCCAAAAAGTAGTATCCCCAGCAAATGTTTTTTTAGTCCATGTTAGCTCATATATTTCAATGTTCTCTTGGGTGTCGCTTTTTATTTGTTCCCATTTTGTGTTCTCTGGAATATCAAGAACTTTATTAAATGGTAATAAACCAAATGAACCATTAATATTTCTTTCTATATCAGAATAATCATCTTGGACCAAGCCTAAGGTTTCTGTCAAACCGCTTTTTGCTTGTTTGATTTTTTTAACCTTCTTTGAAATATCCCATAAAACCACTTCTTCCGATGTCTTAATCATATTTACATTTAATGTCCTTGAAGTCCATTGCTCTTGTATGGGGTCACTTTGGTTACTGCTAAAAGTCTGAATATGAACATTTTTAATTTCGTTAATTAATTTGTATATAGTCTCTAGCGAAACCGCTTTGGCAGGTGATATATTGAACATCAATACTGAACCTATAAGGATAACAGCCGCAGCCGCAAAACCTATTTTTCTTAAAGGTCTTGCTTTAATTTTGAATTGCAGCTTTCTTTGTGTATTTTCATTGGTAATATCTTGCTTATAGATATTTGTTTCAATATTTATTGGAAAACCTTCATAGGCACTATCATTCACTTTAGTTGTAGTCTCTTCTGCTTTGGAATGCTCTTCAATATGATATGTTGTTGTGATACCTGATTCTTCTCGGTTAGCAATACCATATAGGACATCATGCATCTGCTGCATTCTGTCTATACAAATTGGGCAAGTCATAATGTGGGCAGTAAAAAAGCTGCGGAATTTCGCATATTGATCGTTTTGAGGATCCAACCCAAATGGTATTACATAGTCAAAAAGTTCTCCTGCAAATACTTTATCACAAGGAAAACTCATTAATGCAGTATTTTTCTTCAGAATTAAATACTTCCTGGTTGTATCTCTATTATTTTGTACCGCCTTGCGGCAATCAGGACATGTGCATACATGCTCAAGAGCCTTTTTGTTGGTTGTACTAAAATCCATAGAACCAATAGCCTCTATCGCAGATTTCGCTTCCGGGCATTCAATTTCATTATTGTCGAATTTTGTTGAATATAATTGGCTTAATACAATTAATTGCTTATCATTTAAGTTATATTGCTTGATCTTTTCTAAATCTTCCTTACATTCTCTGCATTTATCTATATGAACTGTTATAGGTGTAGGGATTTTAACTTCCAAAAATGGATTTAAAAAGCCTGGCAAAAAAGGTTTAATTGTCTCACAATGAACAGGCTTACCAACATATTTAAAATGCAATTTAAGCCATGAAGTATTGATCAAAACCTTTTCTTCTTGTTCTTCTATAGCAGATGGATCTATTTGAGATATCGCTTCGTCAAGATTGTTCATTCTTGCAGAACAGTATGGACAGGTGTTTAAATGCTCAACTATATTTGGAGGAATAATCCTATCTTCTTCAAAGAGAAAATCATAAAAATATAATTCAGCTTCTTTACACAACGGATTAAAATTATAAGCTATCATAGCACTTGACTTCTCCCTAAGAAGCGTCGAAGATCATCCAATCCTTTTGAAATATATCTCCAAGCTGTAGCCCCATTCACGCCCATTCTTTCCGCCACATCTTTAATTTTCATATCATCTTTAAAACGTAAATTTACCGCTCTTGCTTCATTATATTCCAACTTTTTCTCTATATAGTCAACAATTTTTTTTATATCTTCAGAATTAAGAAGCTGCTCACAAGGAGAAGCTTCATTCTTATTATACCTTGAATGCTCTGCATAACCTTCAATCAAGTTATGATAACGTTCGACATGCCGAGCATTATCAATTATGTCATTCATTATAGCTCTATATAGATAACCTTTAATATTTTTTAGATCAGAAGGCGGAGGATTTTGTACAAGTGAAAGAAAAAAATTTTGAAACAAATCATCGACTAAACATTCATTTCCAGCTTTAAAACGAATAATTGAATAAATAAAATCCCAATGTTTGATGAAAATCTCGCTTGCGATCTCTGCATTTTGCATTTGATAATTATTCACTCTCAATTGAGTCACAAACCTGGAAATTAGTTAAATCTGATTTACTTACCTTTTCATTTTGTTGTACCATGTTCTGTGCTATTTCTTTGATCATTTGCCTTAAAGACTCAGGAGCAATAACTTGAACTTTATCACCATAACTTAAAATCCACCATTTTATTTCATCTAAGCCATCAACCCAAAATTCCATGATCATAGAGCCATCATCCTCAAAAGTGGTCTGTTGAGAACTATGCCATTGAACATTAACAATATTATGAATTATCTCGGGAAGAAATTTCAATTTTACATGATAAAGCTTGCCTTCAGGCCGCATTGACCATGCACGACCTATATAATGGGATAAATCAAATAATTCATCTTCAATAAAACACTTATCAAGTACTTCGAACTCTCTAATATGATTCAGCTTTAATGTACATATTTTTTTATTAACTTCCAATTTCCCAAGTACGTGCCAAGCATAATCATTATACATTAAATGATATGGGTAAAAATTGGTTTTAACTTCGTTCTTTTCAGGGCCAATGTATAAAATATTAAGAATTTTCTTTTGTAAGATTGCTTCAAGAAATTGCGAAAATTTACTATCGAGCAAGTCCATTCTTTCTTGAGGGTTTGCTTTAATATGAATCCTTTTGAGCGCACTATTACAAAATCTTTTTGTATTTTCAGGTAAATCGCTTTCAATTTTCAAAGCGGCTTTTAGCATTGAATCCCGAAATGGAAAATGAATTTGGTTTCTGGCTTTATGTGCGAGCAATAATAACCCTAAAGCTTCTTGAGATTCCAGATTTGGGGTTGACAAGAAAAAGGAAGGATCAATTTTATAAGAATGTTCTCTTTTATTAAAGCTGCAAGGAACACCTATACCTCTTAGCTCGTTTAAATCCCTAAAAATCATACGCTTGCTAATTTTTAGAATACTGGCTAATCCCTCAACAGTACAGGTTTGTCCCGACTGTAAAACAGTTAGAAGTTGTATTATTCTACTAACTCTACTAGTTTTCATTACACCTCCCATATACCTAAATAGAACTTATTCGCAACAATAATTATAAAATGGGGGGACTCGGAAATCAAGCAATTAGGAGTAAATAATAACAATATAAGAATGTTAGTGATGATGTGGGTCAAGTTTTGCTGTATTTAAAGCTGGTTTTTGGATAAAATTTTTGCAGTGCGCATGCCTATCTCTGTTGAGTGTCAGAGACTGGCAATTTATGCGGCTAATTGTGATGATTTAAGAAGTCCGCCGATGCAGATATTTTCAGCATCTTAATTTGTTTTGTGAATCGGTTCAATAATTCTGCCCCATGCGACATAAAAATATCTTACATTGTGTCCCAAGGTAATGCGTAATCGAATTCTGAAATTTTCATAAATTGCTCACATGGGCAAATTACAAGCCCTTGAGCTATTTTTTGTTTTGGATATGTTTTGCGAAATGCAGTGATACCGGTAGTATCCTTTCGTGCTGGATGACTTGTCAGTTTGATTTCAACAGGGTAGAGTACACCATTTCTTTCCAGTACCAAATCGACTTCAGCGGCGGAATGACTTCTCCAATGAGACATTCCTGTGACCGGAACAATGCTTAGTAATTTTCGTATTTCAACAACGACAGCTGTTTCAAAAAGCGCACCTGTCAAGGGATGTCCCCCAAGGGCTATTGGAGTGGAAATAGAGTTTAACATACAGGCAAGACCCGTATCTGCAATATAACCTTTAGATTTTCCACTTATGCGTTTGACAGTATTGCCGGAATAAGCCGGTACCTCAAACCATTGAAATGTGGATCGCAAAACGTTGAGCCATCTTCGCGAAGTTTGCGGTGTAATACCCAAATCCCGGCCCAACTCAGAATAGTTGATTTCCTGAGCAGTGAGAGCAGATACCAATTGCGTGAATTTTCCTAACTCTTCTAATGCAGAAATTTCAGCTACCATTCTCACATCCCGCTCGAGATAAGTTTGCATGTAGCTGCGATAATATGTCTGAATCAAGTCCTCTGGAAGTATGTCAACCTTAGGCATCCACCCCCTCCAGAGTTGTTCATAAAGAGTTCGTTTGAGGTTGAGTCTTATTGAGGGAGACTCAACAAACTTAGTTGGGTTTTCAAGCCACAGGTCTATCCAGCTTTGTCCATTTGTTTGTTCAGCTATTTCAGAAAGCGTAAATCCTGAAAGATCTATAAAGACGGCTCTTCCTGCCAAACTCTCTGCGATGTTTTTCATGACAGCCCATTGCTGAGAGCCTGTGAGGATGAACATGCCGGACTTCTGTTCTCGGTCAACCTTTCTTTTTATGGCCGGTACAAGTTCAGGGGCATATTGAATCTCATCAAGTATTAGGGGAGAAGGATAATTTTCAAGAAATAAATCTGGGTCAGTTCTCGCACCTGCGACATCATGTACGGGATCAAAAACAAGGCATTTCTTCTCTGGGTATACATGCTTTAAAAGTGTGCTTTTTCCTACTTGTCTTGCTCCTGAGACAACTACAACGGGGAAATGCTCAAACAATTTCTGCAATCGATCAGTAATAATTCTTCTTTTGAACATAACTTGAAATATAATGATTGAATCATCAGAAATCAAGTTATTTTTAAAACAATAATAATTTCTTCAGACATTATCAGGCTTATATGGACTGCTTAACTCCTGAAGTAGTCTACTCTTCTGCGCGCGTAGTCTACTTGCAATGGATGCAATCTCACGCAATGGACTGCAAAAAATGCAAAGATTTTTTGAATTAACTTGCAATGTTCGCCAAAATATAGCTCATTGTGTGGCAATGGGTTACGGTTTTTAGCGACTTCCCGAGAGGTCAACCCTGTTAACCGCTAGGTCCTAGGTTCAAATCCTATTCGGGGAGTTTTGTCCGTTATTGAAGAGATTGGCGGACTTTTTTATGCGCCAAAAGAAATATTAGAACTCGCCTAACCATCGACGTATCCGCTTCCAAAAAAGGGATGAAATATTGAGGGTAATGGGGTACAATCATTCCAATTTAATATTTAAATTTAAGATTTAACATTTTAAAGGTTTTCGGAATGAATATAGTTGCGATTGATATTGGTAACACGAATATAACGGCCGGGCTATTTTTGGAAGATATTGAAGCAGGTATCGAAAAGACTACCGGCGATAATGTCGAGCAGTTGACGGACGTTTTGAAGAATTTCTGGAATCGAGTGCCGTTCGTGAAATCCGGCAAAGATAAAGATAAAAAACGCGATGCCAGGGTCGTTATCGCAAGCGTGAATCCGAAATGGACGAACGTTGTTAAGCAAATCGCCAAAGAACATCTCGATGAAACGGCTTTGGAGATTGGTCTTGGTAAAGATGTTCCGCTGCCGATGGGGCTTGATGTTGATAAGCCGGAGACGGTCGGTGTTGACAGGGTGATGGCGGCGTTCGCGGCGTATTGCGTTGTTGAAGATGCGGTTATTGTTGCTGACTTGGGAACCGCCGTAACGATCGACGTGGTCAATGAAAAGGGAATCTTTCTGGGCGGAGTGATTATGCCGGGGTTTGAAATTCAGGCGGAAGGTTTGAATTCGCACACGGCATTGCTGCCGAAGATTGAAAAAGTTAAAGCTCCGGTAAAACCGTTCGCCAAGAATACCGAAGAGGCGATCAATAACGGATTGTATTACTCGGCGGTTGGTGCGCTGGAAGTTGTTACGCGATTGTATTCGGAGCAGCTCGGCAAATGGCCGCAGACGGTTGTTACCGGCGGAAATATGGAAATTATAAAGAGCGGGTGTGATTTCATCGATTCGTTTGTTGATGATTTGGTTGTCAAGGGTATCGTTCTGACGTTCAAGAAGTATATTGGCGAAAAAGCATAACAACAAAAATTCAAAATCAAATTTCAAAAATCAAAATTGCGGAAAGGCCTTCGGCCATCAATTTAAAATGGATTGCGATAGAAATGTAATTATTGGGGGAGTTATGACGGCCAAGGCTATCGCGGGGATTTCGAGTATTCAGATGGTTGGAAATGGCAGCGGAGAAGTAATTGGAAAGATATTTAAAGGAAAGAATCACACAGTTGGTTCGATTCTGCACGGGAATATTTGTGATGGCGAGAAGATTATTGATGAGGTGATAATCGGGTGCGAGGGAGAAAATTCATACAGCATTAACTGCCACGGCAATCCGATAATTGTTGAGAATATTTTAGAACTGCTGAAAAAATTTGATGTCAAAATTGTTGACGCAGAAGAGATAATTGAAAATCTGGCGAAAGAAAAGTTTGGCAAAAATATAATAGCAGTCGAAGCGGAAACGGCTGCAGCGAAAGCGGCAACGCTTGACGGCGCAAAGATTATTCAATATCAAACCAAGATGGGATTATTGCAAACCGCTGAATGGCTCAAGAAACATATCGACCTAATGCATATCGAAGATATTAAAGTTGCTATCGGGCAGGTTTTGGCAGACAGCAAAATCGCATCTTACTTTATTAATGGCACGAAAGTTGTACTTGCCGGGCCGCCGAATAGTGGAAAGAGTACGCTGTTTAATTATCTTTGTGGAAAAGAAAAGGCGATTGTTGCCGATGTCGCGGGAACGACGAGAGATTGGCTTAGCGCGAAAATTCGGCTGAAATATATACAGGCGGAAATTTTTGATACGGCGGGACTTGATGCGGCTTTGAGCAGCCAAAATGTTATTGACGAACAATCGCAAAGAAGAGCGGCGGAACTTGCGGCAAGCGCGGATTTGGTATTGTATGTTACAGAACATAGAACACAGAACTTAGAACATAGAATACAGAATAAGGAGATTCTTGTTTTTAATAAGTGTGATTTGGGCGGGAATGTTTCTGTCGATGGGTTTAAGGTAAGTGCAAAAACGGGCGAGGGGGTTAAAGAATTGCTCGACGGTATCGAGTCAGCGTTAGGGGTAGCGGATTTCGATTTGAAAAAGGCGGTGTGTTTTACCGACAGGCAGAGGAAAATTCTGGAGCAAAGCGCAGAATCTCGATGTCAAAAAGAGGTTAAAGATTTTATAACAGAGTTGTTAAATGGCTAGTTTTCTGTATAATGCCCGCTTATGAGTAATCAACCTGAAAAATTAACGCCTGCGATGAAACAATATGATACTTTCAAGAAGAAGTATCCTGACTGTGTTTTGTTTTTTCGTATGGGCGATTTCTATGAGACTTTCTACAAAGATGCGCAGATTTGTTCGCAGGTTTGCGGGCTTACGCTGACGAGCAGGAGCAAGGGTGATAATCCGATTCCACTGGCGGGGGTTCCTTTTCATGCAGTTGACGGCTACCTTAAGAAAATGATCAAGGCTGGGTATAAGGTCGCGGTCTGCGAGCAGATCGAAAATCCCAAACTTGCGCAGGGCGTTGTCAAGCGGGATGTGATTCGGATTATTACGCCGGGGACGCTGACAGATGATATGCTGCTGGAAGAAAAGCAGAATAATTTTCTTTGCGCGGTCGGGCTGAACTCCAAACACGCGGCGATCAGTTGGGTGGATATTTCGACGGGCTATTTTTATGTGCGGACTGTGCCTGAAGGTGCGGTTGTTGATGAGATTTTGAGGATTGCGCCGGCGGAATGTATTTTGCCGGATGCGAGGGGCGAACTTTTCAGTGAGGAGATAAAGAAACTTGCGGGGCAGATCGAGCGGTGCGGAAATACGGCGATAACTTACAGGCCCGGCTGGTACTTTGAGCCTTATGATGCATATAAACGGCTTACAACGCATTTCGGGACAAAGACGCTGGAAGGGTTCGGCTTAAATGAAGACAGTTGCGCAATCAGTCCGGCGGGTGCGATAATTGAATATTTGAAAGAGACGCAGAAGACGGCGCTTGGGCATATATCGAGTATAAAGATCGTCGAGCAGAAGAAATTTTTACAGATCGATCAGGTTACGCTGCGAAGTCTTGAGGTGCTTTCGACGATTCGCGGAGGCAGAGGGTCGCTTGCGGAGACGATTGACAGAACGCTGACGGGAATGGGCGGAAGAATGTTTCGCCAGTGGATTTGTATGCCATTGTGCGATTTGGGGGCAATCGAATTACGGCAGGATGGCGTTGCGGAATTAATAGAGAAGAAAAATTCGCTTGAAAATATTCGCGTGATTTTGAAAAATTTTGCCGACCTTGAAAGAATTGTAGCGAGAATAAGCACGCTGCGGGCAGGGCCAAGAGATTTGGTTGCGCTGGCGCAGAGTTTGAAAAAGGCAGAGCCTTTGAAACAGTTAATCGCGGGATTGAGCGCGGATATTTTTGTCCGTCTTGCTAAAGATTGCGATACGATGCAGGAGTTGGCGAATTTGCTTGAGGCAGCGGTCGAGCCCGAGTGCCCGACGCATTTGCGAGATGGCGGCGTTATAAAGGCAGGATTCAACGAGGAAATCGACGAACTGCGGAATATTTCGCGCGATGTGCGGACGTTTTTTGCACAATATCAGCAGCGGGAAATTGAACGCACAGGTATCGCGAATTTGAAAGTAGGATTTAATAATGTTTTCGGATATTACATTGAAATTTCAAATTCGAATGCCGATAAGGCGCCGGCGGATTATGTACGAAAGCAGACGATAAAGAACGCTGAAAGATATATCACGGACGAATTGAAAAAATACGAAGAGAAGATTTTGACGGCGGGCGAAAAAAGTCTTGAGCTTGAGCAGAAAATTTTTGAGCAGCTTCGAGTGCAATGCTGCGGATTTATACAGAAAATTATGTTGCTTGCGGAAACTGTCGCGACGATCGACTGCATTGAGGCGTTTTCGCATCTGGCCTTATCGCAGGGTTATACTCGGCCGAAAATGACAAACGGAAAAGAGCTGGTCATCACGGACGGTAAGCATCCGGTGCTTGCGGAAGTGCTGGCAAGCGAATTTGTGCCGAACGATATCGAACTTGGCAGTGATAACAAAAACGATGTGATGATAATAACCGGCCCGAATATGAGCGGTAAAAGCACGTATATTCGGCAGACGGCTTTGCTTGTTCTGCTTGCGCAGACTGGCAGTTTTATACCGGCAAAGCAGGCGGTAATCGGGCTTGCCGACAGGATATTTACGAGGGTTGGTGCATCAGACGAGATCGTGCGCGGGCAATCGACGTTTATGGTTGAAATGACGGAGACTGCCAATATCGTAAATAACGCGACGGAAAAATCGCTTGTGATTCTCGACGAGGTTGGAAGAGGGACGAGCACTTATGACGGGCTTTCGCTTGCTTGGGCGATAACGGAACATATCGCAAATCATATTAAATGCAGAACGCTTTTCGCGACGCATTATCACGAGTTGACGGCGTTGGCGGAGATTCTGGTTAATGTGAAGAACTGTAATGTCGCGGTTCGTGAATGGATGGATGAGGTTGTTTTTCTGCATAAGATAGTCGCGGGCGGCACGGATAAAAGTTACGGCATCCACGTGGCGAAACTTGCCGGTATTCCAAAAGCTATTCTCGAACGGAGCAAGGAAATCCTGGCAGAACTTGAAAATACATTCCAAAAAGAGACGGGCAGTGAAAGATTTACCAAGCAGCGTACTAAAGAGCCTGAAGTCGGGATGCTTTTCGATCAGAAAGAAAAAGATGTACTTGAAAGGATCAAGAATCTTGATGTAAATAACCTTACGCCGATTCAGGCAATTAATCTGCTGACGGAAATTAAGGAATTTTTAAAGAAACAGTAAAAAATTAAAGAGGATGGTTACAGAAAGGTATAGATTCCCGCCTGCGCGGGAATGACACAGGGGTGTTGGAGTTGCAAATAGGTTGTTGAAAGGATTACATCATTTTGGAGAGATTTTGAATTTGCTCGATGAGCATTTTTACCAGTTCAATACATAAAATGACTGCCAGCATAGTAATGGAAAGCATCAGAATTGTAGTGATCCATTTGGTTGTGATTTTATAATGAGGGTTTGACCAAACCATCGGCAGGGCAAAAGGGCCGATGAGCAGAAAAAGAAATACTATCGAATGATTAGTGTGATACCATTTCCGTTTCGGCTTCGGTGCGGCCTTCTCATCAAATTCTTTTCCGCAATGCGGACAAATGACCATACGATTTTATGTTTAAAATTTTTAATTTAATATTTTATTATTGACCGATTTTGTAAAATCCGCGGCAGGGAATGGAAATTTCTTCTTTGTCTTTTATCTTTATATGCAGCGTATCGGAAAATACACGTAATTGGCCTTCCTGAACTGGCGGCGTGATGTCAACATCGAACTGGAATCTGTTTTCGGTCTGCACCTGATTTGCAACTTTTACGATTCCCTTGTCAGACTTCACTGAATCAATCACGATAGGCTGATTATAATTGCTGGTAAGATAAATGCTGCGTTTCTGCACTTCGTTCGGCAGGGCATTACGAATAATGATCACCGATGGTGAGGCCTCAAATTCTTTAAGGCAATTCCAGGTCAAACGCAAATCTTTGCACTTTGGATGGTTGATTGTTATTGTTGCAGCGCCTGAAAGATTATTACGCAGATACGCGGTATTTACAACCGGCTTTAAAATATATTTATCCGACATTTGATTCGGGTCATAATCGAAAGACAGGACATTGCCAGTGGATTCGATTTTTGTGATCGCGAATCTATCATTGTCTGAAGATGCGATCGTAATTGGGGTTGCACCCTGATTTGCATCTACCAATGACAGATTGAGGTTGTCAGGATTTATCTGGACGGCCAATTTTACATAAGCCTTAATTTCGAGATCTGCTCTTGGTTTTTCGGCGTCATTGCTGAAGACGGTAATGTGCTGTGAAGTTGCGCCGTGATATTTTGGAGCGTGGAACTGGACGGTAATTTCGCCTGATTCACCTGGTGCGAATTCTTTTTTGGACAAATCAGGGACGGTACATTTGCAGGTTCCCTGTAAGTGGTCGATTTTTAAAACTTCTGTGCCTACATTCTTAAACTTAAATTTGCATTCCATCTGGCTGTCGGGGTCGACTGTTCCGAAATCGTGGGAATTTGCATCGAATTCAATTCTTGCTTTCGATACTACTTGAGTTGGCGTTGCTAGAGTTTCTTTTTTGGCATCTGTTTTTACTGGCGCAGGTTGTTTTTCATTTTTTGCTTTGTCTTTTTTGCCGCCAAAAGGAAATGCGTTTGCCTGCATTGAAATTAGACAGAGTACCACTACAATAGCCAAAAACTTAGTTGTTTTGCAATTCATTGCCATTCTCCAATAAAATCCAGATAAAATGCGAATATTAAAGTATAACATAGGATATTTTACGTATCAACATTGAATTTGGTGCGGTGCTGTATAATGCTTGTGAAAGAAGGTTGCCTATGGTAAATTATTCCATTCTTAAATTTCATATAAGGTGAGTTAAAAAATGAATGTACTATTGATCGGAAACGGCGGTCGAGAACACGCCATCGCTTGGAAGTTGTCTAAATCTAAGGACTTAAAGAAACTTTATATAGCACCGGGTAATCCGGGAACAGCAAAATGCGGTGAAAATGTAGATATAAAAGCAGACGAATATGCTAAACTTTTAGCTTTCGCGAAAGATAAAAAGGTAGGTCTGGTGGTTATCGGACCTGAAGACCCGCTGTCAGACGGCTTAACCGATAAATTTGAAGAGGCAGGTATAAAAGTTTTCGGACCTAGCGGGAAGGCGGCTCAACTGGAGGCCGACAAAGCGTTCGCAAAGCAGATAATGAAAACAAATTCTATACCGACTGCTGAAAGTCGAACTTATGATAACTTCGCGGATGCAAAATCATATATCGCAAGCAGAGATGAACCTGTAGTTGTTAAGGCGGTAGGATTGGCAAAAGGCAAGGGCGTTTTTGTTTGTGATGACCCTGCGGAAGGCATTATAGCCGCGGAAAAAATTATGGAAGGTAAAATTTTCGGCAAGGCGGGCGAAAAAATTATTGTTGAAGATAAACTACTCGGTCAGGAAGCATCAATTCTCGCTTTTGTCGACAGTAGAAATATTTATGTTCTTGAAAGTGCGCAAGACCACAAGGCGATCGGCGATGGCGATACCGGCGCGAATACAGGCGGAATGGGGGCATATTGTCCGGCCCCGATAGTTTCGGATAAACTTATGGATCAGATAGTTCGCGAAATTCTTGTTCCGACAGTTGACGGTATGAACAGGAACGGCACACCATATAGAGGAATCCTTTACGCGGGTGTAATGCTAACGCAGGGCGGGCCTCGTGTGCTTGAATTTAATTGCAGATTTGGCGATCCAGAGACGCAGCCGATTTTGTCGCGATTGAAAAGCGATTTGCTCGAAGCGATGCTTGCGACTTGTGATGGAAAGCTCGATCGAATTACGCTGCAATGGGACAGCAGGCCGGCGGTTTGTGTTGTGATGGCTTCAGGCGGATACCCGGATGATTACGAAAAAGATAAAGAAATTACCGGTATCGAAGATGCCGAGGCTGATAAAGATGTTACCGTGTTCCACGCGGGCACCACAATAAAAGATGGAAAGCTGGTAACCGCAGGCGGCAGAGTGCTGGGTGTTACAGGGCTTGGCGATACGATTGCAGACGCTAAAGCGAAAGCGTATCAGGCGGTCGAGAAAATTAAATTTGAAAAAGCATACTTCAGAACAGATATCGCGGACAAAGCAATAAAAGGGAAAAAATAGTTTCAGGGATTGGGCTTGGCAAAAAAAAATAAGAAAATAATTCGTGCGATCGTTCTTGTTGTTGTCGCAGTCATAGTGTGGTTTTTTTATAATCTGGCGGGCAATTTGCTTAGACCTGTCGCGGTCAATCAGATTCGGCAGATGACTGGTGCACGGGTTGATATTAAAGAAGTCGGATTTAGATTGAGCGGAAGGATAACAATCCGTGGTATTCGGATCGGGCCTTCGGAAATACATTCGCCCGATAATGCGATTTTAAAAGCGGAAACGGTGGACGCGTATTTTTCTCCGTGGAGCTTCTTTAAATTAAGTCCAAAACTCAAACGTCTGCGAATTTCCGATTTCGTTGTCAATGCGCAATTCAACGCCGATGTAAAAGAATGGAATATTTTGGCGTTGAAACTTCCAGCCGGGAAAAAGGGACAACTAATCCCCGAATTGCGATTTAAACGCGGTGAAATTAAATTTTCGCAAGTTCGCCAGAAGCAGGAAGTAGAAACAATATCGTGCAAAACTAAAGGCGGTTACGCACGTGTAACGGCTGATAATGGGGAAGTAATCTTTTCTGTTGTTGAAGATCAGGCAGAAACTGAAACGGTAAATAAAATACTTGTAAAATTACAGCAAAAAGATTCGATTGAAATTTCGATAGATGGAAGACTGCCAAGACTCGATTTGAACTTGTTCGGCAGCAAATGCAATATCAAAAGTTTTCATTCCGATATCATAATCGATAATAATACAGTTACGTTCGGGCAATCAACTGTTGCGATCGGGCCGAAAACTGTTATCGATGTAAATGGCATTGTACGCGATTATAAAACAAATCCAGCGTTTGTGTTTGGTGTTAAAATGCGAGAGCTGAATATCTTTCGCGAGCCAAAGGATAACAGTTTTGCTTATGGCAGCAGGATTTTCGAAAGTTTCATTCCGCTTCTGCAGGTATTTTTTGATAATTTTTCGCCGGAAGGACTTTTGGGGCTTGATGTAATACTAACGGGAAATGCAAAGGAAATTGCAAAGACGCATTGCAACGGTTATCTCGATCTTAAGGATGTCGCGATACAGTATTACGAATTTCCGTACAGCGTTCAGCATATGGCGGGAAAAATCGATGTTACCGAAAGAAGTATGCGGATGAATAATATAAAAGCCGCCCACGGCAAGGTCGATATTGCGATGAACGGCTACTGCAAGGATTTCGGGCCCGCGATGGACAGCAATATTATTCTGACGAGCAATAATATGCTTCTCGATGAGGAACTTTACGCGGCGTTGCTGCCGAACCATAAAAAACTGTGGTATCTTTTCTCGCCAAATGGGATGGTTTCTGGTGATTTTATTTATGCTGCTGTTCCGCCGGGCAAAAGAATTTTCCGTCTTCGCGGGGATTTGCTTGATGTATCGATTATATGCCATTATTTCCCGTATCCAATTTCAGGCATCACTGGCAAAATTGAGGTTGATGGCGGCTACATTGAATTGAAAGATGTTTTGAGCAGGCAAAGCGGCGGCACAATTCAAATGAATGGGAAAATCAGAGATGCCAATACTGCCGAGCCCCGCTATGATTTTAATATTTCGGCTAAAAATGTCGCAATCGATAATAAACTTATTGCCGCGTTTCCGGCAGAACAGCGAAAGTCGTTCAGTATTTTTGATATCAAGGCCAGAGGTGATGCGGATGTCGAAATTCATTCGACTGATAATAATCAGGTTCCGATAGATTATCTTGCCAAGTTAAATATATATGGGGATTATTTAAAAACACCGCAGCTTCCAGAGCCATTGAGAAAGATTTCTCTTAACGCGGATTTGACTCCGCAGGCTTTTATAATTAAAAAATTTGCGGCCGATTTCAACAGCAGTAAAATTTCTGTTGACGGTACAGTCTGGCCTGCCTCTGAAACGGAACAGGCGGGTTATTGTGTGAATTTAAAAGCTGCGGATTTAATGCTCGACAGTAATCTGGTTGGGCCGCTGGTAGGCGAAAAGAGTGCGCAATTGCTTAAAGATTTTCAATTTGACGGCGAAGTTAATGTCGATGCTGTAGTGGGCAAAAATTCACGGATTAAATGTCCTGAACTTGAAATCGCGGTCGAGTGCAATGATAACAGCGCGTATTTGAGCAAATTTGATTTGCCGCTGGATAACATTTGCGGAAAAGTAATAATTCATTCAGATAATATTGAGTTCGCATCGCTTACGGCAGTGCCGATTGTTGATGATATGAACAAGCCGGGGCAAATAATTTTAAATGGAAATTTGAAGGTTGATGACGGCGAAGTTTCGTGGGCTAGTTTGAATTTAAAAGGAACTGATATAAGTTTTGATCCTCGTTTTACCGCTTTTCTTGGAAGTGCCGAAGCGTATTATACGAAACTTCAGCCGCTGGGAAAAATGGATATCAGTCTCGACAGAATTATATACGATAAGACTGACACGGGTCAGAAATTTATTAAAATAAACGGCACATCTCTTTTCAAAGGTTGTTCGATAGGCCAAACTAAGCTGTTTACAGATATTTACGCTTTGCTTCATATCGATACGCAATACGATATCGGCGTAGGAATGAAAGAATGCAAACTTATGCTCGATGTTGAATGTCTGTCGTTTAAGCATCGTTCGTTTGAAAATCTGAAATTGCGGATTCCTTATGATATAAACAGCCCGGATATTATTATTAATGATTTTGTGGGTGATTGTCTGGGCGGCAGAATAGCGGGAAACGCATTTTTCATATCCGATAAAAAGGGCGGCTTTGGCGATTATAATATCGATATAGCGATTGTCGGCGTAAGCAGCGAAAAATTTGTATCACCGGATGCCGTAGAAAAATCAGGCGGTTCGCTTAACGGTGAATTTCGAGTTCAGGGTAATTTGCAAAAGCCTGATGATGCTCGCGGCCGACTGTCTTTACAGGCTAACGGACTTCAGCTAAGCGCTAAAAGTTTAGTTACAAATATTAGAACCGCGATACTTGAAGCGATAAATAAAGACCTTGCGTTTGATAACGTTAAGCTCCAGGGAGTTGTAAAGGGCAAGGTTGTAGAGATAAGCAAAATGGATATTTACGGTCCAACGGCATCGCTTCGCGGCAGTGGTACGTATGAGCCGGAAGCTGATTTGCTCCACATTGATTTCGCGGCGTACAGCGCGGCAGGCAAAGATAATCCCGCTTTATTCGATAATTTAACGTCAGGGCTTGGCGCAGCGTTCTTGAAAGTGTATGTTAGAGGATCGCTCGATAAACCTGTGGTAAAAGTTGAGGCTTTGCCGATTTTTAAGCAATCGTTGGAGATACTAGGTACTAAACAAAAGTGAAAAGTTAAATGTTAATCCCCAAATATCTGGCGGTAATTTTCGTCGAAAACTTCTTTGGGAATCAGTTTTATCGCAATGAAAATGAGTGTCGGGATTATTATTAAATCATCTAAATGCCCTATAATAGGTATAAAATCGGGGATAAGGTCTATCGGAAGTAAAAAATAGCCGATTGCCAAAGCCAATAGAATCTTCGATGCCTTAGGCACTCTTTTATCATCTTTGAGTTTTTTGGCCAAGGTAATGTAGTTTTTCGTATCTTTTATAATTTTTCGAAAGAAGACTTTCATTTTTGTTCGTTTTAACTAATACGTAAATTTTTCCTATATTGCCAGAAGTTTTATAAAATACAACATAATACATAATATTGATTTCGCTTGACCTTGGGGGCTGGCAGTCATATACTTTTTGTCGCAGGGGTGCTTTGCGTCTGGTTTGACGCGTGGCTGAGAAATACCCTTCCCGTTGTGAGACGGGGTTCGTTAATGAAAGCGAATGAACCTGAACAGGATTATCCCGAATGGGAAAGGCCTGCGTAGGAAGCGATATTGAAAATTGAGACAATGATTTTTAAAAGGTCGCTTCAATAAAGGCGGCCTTTTTTTGTTGGAAAAAGACACGGATTCCGCTACTGCGGAACACGGATTAACACTGTAAGGTGTTTTTATTATTGGAAAAATTTTTATGAAGACACAAATTCAATCGGCACGTAAAGGCGTTATAACTAAAGAAATGAAATTTGTCGCAAAGAGCGAACAAGTTTCGGCGGAAACAATTTGCAGTGAAATTGCTAAAGGCAGACTTGTTATTCCCGCAAATAAAATGCACCTTAAGAAAAATCTCAAGCCAATCGGTATCGGCAGGGCGGTCAGTATAAAAGTAAACGCTAATATCGGTACGAGCAGCGCAAGCTCTTCCATAAAAGATGAGATGGCTAAACTCGAAGCGTCGATAGAAGTAGGAGCAGATACGGTAATGGATTTGAGCACGGGCGGAGACCTTGATGAAATCAGAAAACAGCTTGTAAATAAATGCCCAATACCTTTCGGGACAGTTCCTATTTATGAAATGATCATCGGCAGAAGCGTTGAAGAAATAACGCCGAAAGTTATTCTTGATACTATGTAAAAACAGGCGAAACAGGGAGTTGATTTCTTTACCATTCACGCGGGTGTTTTAAAACAGTATTTGCCTGCCGCTGTTAAGCGAGTATGTGGAATCGTTAGCCGAGGCGGTGCTTTGCTGGCGAAATGGATGACAATTCATAACAAGCAAAATCCATTCTATGAATTGTTTGATGATATTTGTGATATTATGGCCGAATACGATGTCTGCTTTTCGCTTGGCGATGGCCTTCGGCCGGGCTGTATAGCTGATGCGGCAGATAAGGCACAGCTTTCAGAATTAAAAACTCTGGGCGAACTTACGCAGCGTGCGCAGGAAAGAAATTGCCAGGTAATGGTCGAAGGGCCGGGGCACGTTCCGTTCAATCAAATTGAAAAGAATATGAAATTGCAGCAGAAATATTGTAATCACGCGCCCTTCTATGTTCTTGGACCGCTGGTAACGGATATTGCACCAGGCTATGATCATATTACAAGTGCAATCGGCGGCACGGCAGCGGGTTTTTATGGCGCTTCGTATTTATGCTATGTAACGCCGAAGGAACATTTGGGACTGCCTGATATTGATGATGTTCGGCAGGGTGTTGTCGCGGCGAAGATTGCAGCTCACGCGGCGGATGTCGCAAGAGGTTTTGGGAATGCCTCGCAAAGAGATAAACAGTTGAGTATCGCAAGAGCCGGCTTCGATTGGAAAAATCATATCGAATTATCGCTTGATCCCAAAACGGCAGGCAAATTTCATCAGGAAGCCTGCAAGAAAAGCGGCAAGACGAGTGAAAAGGATGATTTCTGCACAATGTGCGGTAAAGATTGGTGCAGTATGAGAATTAATAAAGAACTAGCGAAAGCATATAAAAAATAAATTTAAAAAATCAAAATTGCCCGATTGGCCAAGTGGCCGGGACTAATGACTATTAACTAACAACTAACGACTAATTATGCCTCCAAAATTTATATTTGAAATGAATGATGTCTGCCGAAGTTTCGGCAGTAAAGAAGTTTTGAAAAATATTTCGCTTTCGTTTTTTTATGGCGCGAAGATCGGCGTTATAGGTGA
>MHYA01000044.1:34554-39788 GCA_001825675.1 Planctomycetes bacterium GWF2_42_9
ACTTCTGGAATGAAACTGCGTTATGTTTCGCAGGAACCGCAGCTTGAAATGGATAAGACGGTTCGCGAAAATCTTTTGATAGCTATCAAGCCTATACTCGATATGGTTGAGAAGTATAATGATATTTCTGCGCAGTTGGGCGAGCCGCAATCAGATGAAAAAATGAATAAGCTGATGGAAGATTTGGCGGTTTATCAGGATAAGATCGATGCCTGCGACGGCTGGGAGACCGACAGGCTAATAGATATTGTTTCGGATGCGATGGTTCTTCCGCCGGATGATACGCCTGTGAATATTTTGTCGGGCGGTGAACGCAGACGTGTCGCGCTTTGTATGGCGCTTCTGGAAAAGCCGGATTTGCTGCTGCTTGATGAGCCGACAAACCACCTTGACGCCGAAACTGTTCAATGGCTTGAAACCGCTTTGCGTGAATATCACGGCACGGTTATTATCGTAACACACGACAGATATTTTCTTGATAATATTACAAAATGGATTCTTGAACTTGATAAGGGCAGGGGGCTGCCTTTTGAAGGCAATTATTCTTCGTGGCTCAAACAGAAAGCGGAAATTCTGCGCGTAACGGAAAAGCAGCAGTCGCAGCGGCAGAAAACTCTTGCCCGCGAACTGGACTGGATCAACACTTCCGTTAAAGCGAGGAATGTAAAGAATCAGGCGCGTATTAATTCATTCAATGAATTAAGTGCGCAAGCTGAACAGGAAAAGCAAAATGAAGTTTTGATCCAAATTCCATCTGCACAACGGCTCGGTGATAAGGTTCTGACTTTCAGCAATGTCTGCAAGAAATATAACGATAGCCCATTGATTGAAAATTGTTCGTTTGAGTTGCCGCCGAATGCGATCGTTGGCGTAATTGGGCCGAATGGTATCGGTAAGACTACGCTGTTCAAATTGATAACCGGGCAGGAAAAGCCTGATGCAGGTAATATCGATATTGGTTCAACGGTTTCGATTGGTTATGTTGATCAGCATCGCGACGCGCTGGACGATAGCAAAACTATTTTTGAAGAGATTTCCGACGGTAAAGATTCGCTCGTTGTCGGCGCGATGACAGTTCCTTCAAGGGCTTATGTCGCGAAATATAATTTTTCCGGCACACAGCAGCAGAAGAAAGTTTCGGAATGTTCCGGCGGTGAACGCAACAGGATTCATCTTGCGAAAATGCTTCGCCGAGGCGGGAATTTACTGCTGCTTGACGAGCCTACGAACGATTTGGACGTAAGTACAATGCGTATTCTTGAGCAGTCGATATTAAATTTCGAGGGCTGCGCGATGGTGATCAGCCACGACAGATTTTTCCTCGACAGAATTTGTACTCATCTGCTTATTTTTGAAGGCAACGGTAAAACGCAATGGTTTGTCGGTAACTTCGCTGCTTATGAAGAAAAGATACAAGCTGAAAATCCGGACAGATTGGCCCATCGCCGCGGTAAATATAAACCGCTTAAATTGAGATGATGTTTTTTCAGAATCCGCCGAATCCGTCTTGTCGGGACAGCGAGGACAGGTGAATCGGCGGGTTAACGTGTGTTATTTTGTTTTCAGCAGCGGCACTTCATCAGTTGTTAAAAGCGTTGTCAGGATTTCGCAGCCGGATTCAGTAATCAGAACATCATCTTCAATCCTGATCCCGAATTTGTTATCAAGATAAACTCCCGGTTCAACGGTAACCACATTTCCGTTTTGCAGAGAAATTTGCGACATATATGAGACGGCGGGGGCTTCGTGGATTTCAAGGCCGATGCCGTGGCCAAGACCGTGGCCATAAGGTTTCAGATTTGCTTTTTTAATAATTTCCTTCGCGGCTGAATCCGCATCAACTGCTTTAATGCCAGCCTTTAACATATTAATTGCCGTTGTTTGTGCTTCCAGTACGGCTTTGTATACTTCGGCGTAAAATTTATTTACTTTGCCGACAGCGAAACATCTTGTGATATCGCTGCAATAGCCATCGAGTTTTGCACCGTAATCGATGAGAATTGTATCAATCTTTTTCAGTTTTGCTGCTGACGGCCGATGATGAGCCATAGCGGAATTGGTGCCGAATGAAACGTTGGTTTCAAATGATGGTTCCGCTCCTTGTTTTTTCATTTCGAAATCGATCATCGCGGCAATTTCTTTTTCGCTCAAACCGACGCGGATTTTCTTCAATACTATCGCTAAAGATATTTCGGCAACCAAGGCTGCTTTTTTTATTTTTTCAATTTCAGAAGAATCTTTTATCTGTCTGACTGATTCGACAATGCCTTGGCCAATTTTTAACTTAGCCGGCAGTTTGCTTTCCAAAGTTTTATAAATCGATAACTGAATCGTATCTTCGACAGCGGCGGTTTTGATTTTTTTGTCTTTTTTAAATATTTCGACAATCGCTTCCGTCATTTTGCCTTTTCGTTCGTATATTGTACAAATTGAGCATTGTTTTTGGGCTTGAAGTGTATATCTGGTGTCGGTAATTAGGGTGTTGGAATTGGCGGTGATTAAAAGCCAGCTATCATCACCCATAAAACCCGACAGATAAGAGACATTCGGGCCGTTAGTAATAATAAGGGCGTTGATTTTATCGGACGCTAGTTTTTCTCGTAGTTTTTTAACGCGTTTTTTTAAAATGCTTGTGTCAGTAGTCATAAGTCATTAAAATACCACGCTTATCGAATAATTTCGAGAGTTTTTTCATAAAAGACCTTAGGATTAGGATATGCTATTACCAATAAGAACGAACATTCAACCATGGCGAACGCCATATATGAATTATGCGTTGATCGCCATTAATATTATAATCTATATAGCGATGTATGTCGGCGGTCAGCAATCGATGAATAAATGGGCATCGTCGTATATGCTCACGCCATCATATCCTTATCTTTGGCAGTTCTTGTCTTATGCATTCCTGCACGGAAGTTTGGCACATATTCTCGGCAATATGTATTTTTTGTATATGTTCGGAAATAACGTAAATGATAGACTTGGCCATCTTGGTTATTTGATTTTCTATCTTGCAGGCGCAGTTTTCAGTGCTTTAGGTCATATTTTGGCCGCAAGTTTTACCGGCGGCGGTGCGGCAACCCCTGTTTTGGGAGCCAGCGGTGCGATAGCTGCGGTTTGCGGAGCATATCTGGTTTTATTTCCGCAATCATTGATTACGATCGTTTATTGGTTTTTCATCATTGGCACGATGGAAATTCCCGCGTTATATCTTATAATTGTTAAATTGATCCTGCTTGATAACGTAATTTCCAGAACCGCTGCAAATGTGGCTTACGATGCACATTTAGGCGGTTATGCGTTTGGAATATTAGCGATACTTTTATTGCGTGCGCTTAGTTTGCTTCAGGAAGATCAGTTGGATTTGTGGTCGATGCTGAAACAATGGAACCGCAGAAGAGTATTCCGCGACATTGTTGCCGAGGGTACAGATCCTTTTGGCGGCACAATCAGCAAAAAAATCGAAGTAAAAGAAGTGAAATCAGAAGCGCAGCAGAAGGCTGAAGATAAAATTTCCTCACTTCGCAGGGAAATATTGATCCGTTTAACTCAAGGCAATGTGGCTTCGGCGGCAGAATTATATCAGGAGCTAGTCAAAGAGGATGATACGCAACTGCTTCCTCGTCAGGCAATGCTGGATATCGCTAACCAATTTATGTCTACCGGCGATTGGTCGTCGGCGGCAAAAGGATACGAAAAATTCCTGGCTTATTACGGAAGTTATGAATTTACGGAACAGGTAATGCTAATGCTGGGCGTAATTTACAGCAGGTATCTTTCAGACCCCAAAAAAGCACTGGAATATCTGAAAAAGGCAGTTCACAGACTGTCTGACCCGGCTCAAAAGAAAATGTGTCAGGAAGAGATTCAGAGGCTGGAATCTTAGAAAATCATAAAGCATAATGTTCGAGTTCTTGTTTACAAAAAATGCAATAAATAATTGACAACCGGCTGCGCTTTGTGATAATAAAACCAACATAACAATATTAATAACGCATACTTTCTTAAGGAAAGGGAAGATTATGAAACGGATTTACTTTTACCAGATAGCAATTATATCAGTCTTGTTTTCTGTAAATGTTTTGGCAGAAGAGGGAAAAAGACCGGCAGCGTTTGGGCCGGCACCAGAAGAAACTACCATAGTTGCCCCAACAGTCGCACCGGCAGTTGCAGAATCAAACACGGCTGCGGCAGCAGTTCAATATCCTTACGTTGGCGAAATTACAGCCGCCGATTTGAACATCCGTTCTGGGGCGGGCACTAATTTTTATAGCTGCGGTAAGGTCGGCAGTCCTGCTAGAGTGATCGTTGTTGGTGAGAACAATAGCTGGAGTCAAATCCTTCCTCCGCCGGGCAGTTTTTCTTGGATTTTCAAAGAGTATGTACAGGTTGATACAAATAAGCCTGACACCGGTACTGTTAATACTGATAACGTTCGTGTTTATGCAGGCGCGGAAGATCGCGATGCCGCACTTTCAGACAGCGTTCAGGTTACATTAAATAAATCTCAAAAGGTTCGCATTGTTGGTCAGGCAGTCGGCGATTATTATAAAATCGCACCTCCCGATGGTGCAACACTTTGGATGAGCACACAATATATTAAATTCCTCCGCAAAGCAGACGGAATCGATATGGCCAAACCAAAAGAGGCAGTAACGGTAAAGCCTGCGGAACTTGCGAGTAAAGCAACAGCTAAACCGACAGTGCTGGTTGATCAGGTCGATCCAAACAGCAGATATCTTGAGCAATATTATGTTTTCACAAAGCAGCTTGACGAAGAAAAAGCAAAACCAATATCTGATCAAAATTTCACAGCAATCAGAGCAGGGTTGGAGGCTTTGGCGGCAGATAAAAAAGCAGGCAAAGCGTCAGAATATGCTCAATATACTTTGAAAACAGTTTCACGTTATGAACTTGCGAAACAATCAGCAAGTATGATTGAAAGTCAGAAATCTGATTTGCAAAAGCAGATGGAAGCGATTGAACAGGAACGTCAGAAGAAAAAAGCTGAATTCGGAGGCGGCAAAACTTTTGCAATGATAGGTATGTTCAAGCCATCAGCAGTTTATCAGGGTCGCCCCGATATTAAACGCTTTTTGGTTATGGATGAAAAGAATATGCCGATTAGTTATGCAGAACCAGCAGGCGAAATGACTGGAAGGGATTTCAAACCATTCTTTGGCAAAAAAGTAGGTCTTAGCGGCGAAATTTCTACGGATTCGATGAGTAAC
>MHYA01000044.1:39862-52379 GCA_001825675.1 Planctomycetes bacterium GWF2_42_9
GAAGAACCAACACCGCCCGCACAAGAAGAGTCTGCACAAGAAGCCGGCGAGCAGCAGGTTGAAGATGTTAATCAACTGCCTGTATCGACAGAGGCTAATCAGCCGCAAGACTAATTGGAAAAATAAATGAAATCTTAAAGCCCTGTCGTGATACCGGCAGGGCTTTTTTTGTTTCAAATGAGAAAGAAATTTTAAATGGAATCTATTTGGTATTATGTGCTGAATAATCAGCAATGCGGTCCTGTTGATGAGGATACGATTCAATCTCTAATTCAAAATGGCTCGATCCGAAAAGGGACGCTTGTTTGGAAAGCGGGTATGCAGGAATGGCAGAAAGCGGAAGCAACTTCTCTCGAATATTTATTTAGCGATTTACCTCCTGTTGAAATAAAACCGCCAATCTACAGCGCCGGCTCTTTTCAAAGTTTGTGGCTTTGGCTGGTTTGGATGAATATCGCGGGCACTATATTAGTTGCTTTTAATTCCGAGACTTTTTCTAAAATAGCGTTCGCAACTTCGATTGTTTCAGCGGTTATTCAGTGCGTATTGATTTATCGCTTCTGGGCGATCATACAGGATGGCAAAGCCAGAACCACGCCGGGCTACGCTGTAGGGCTTTGTTTTATACCGATCTTTCATATATATTGGACTTACATCGCGTATGTTTGTTTGGCGGAAAATATAAATTCATATTGTAATGAGCGGAAATTTAATAGTCCGCGTGTGGACAAAAATCTTGCTCTTATATGGTATGTGTTGTTTCTGGTAAATCATTTAATTTTATTTGTGCCGAACCTCTGGTATTTTACAGGAATTCCTTCGATGATCATCGGCATTATTTTCTTTAAACAGTTTGTGGAAGCCTCGAAGGGGATTATTTTTTCAGAGCAGCGGTAGTTTTGCGGAGAATCACAGATGGCTTAATAACCGTCCGTTGTTTCTCGGTCTGCTCGCCGTTGATAATTTTCAATAGCAATTCGGCTGCTTTCCTGCCGACTTCATATAATTCTATTCTTACAGAACTAAGTTGAATACATCTAAGCATACTTGGGTCTGAATCTTCAATTCCCATTATCGAAAGCTCCTGCGGCACTTTAATGTCTCTATCCTGGCAAACCGCAAGAAGTTCGTAAGCAAGCCAGTCTCTTCCAGTTAGTATGGCAGTTGTTTGAGGCTTATTGGATTTAATATAGTCAATCACTTTTGCAGCAAGGTGCTCCATACAGCGGCCCGGTGTCGTGGGTGAATCGCAACGACTGTAAATTCCAGCCGAATCAGTCAAGCCGAAATCAGAAACAGCCGCGTTAAAACCTTCGAGAAGCCGGCCTTTATTTTCCAACTGCTTTCCGCAATGAACAAAAAGAATATTCTTGTGCCCGAGTTTGACAAGTTCCTCTATGGCCAGATATGTGCTAAGGTAATAATCGCTTTTAACAAGATGGCTGTCGAAATCTTTTATGCCCCTGTCAACAAGTACAAGCGGTGTATGCTTCTGGAGTTCGCGATAGAGATGAAGATTTTCCTGCGAACCAGAATAGCCCGCTATTACGCCATCAACACGTTTGCCGATGAAAAATTCGATTCCCTTTCGTTCCATTTCGACATCATTATTATGTATGGCTAATAACGCGGTATAGTTCGGATAGATTATTTCATTTAAACCTTTAATGATGCGTTCATAGAAATTCCCTTTTAGATGCGGAATCATCACGCCAATGGTAAAGGTTTTATTATTTGCCAGGCCTGCCGCGATAAGATTAGGTCTGTATCCCAACTGTTCGGCTACTTCGCGAACTCGCTGAATTGTAAGCGCGGAAAGTGAACGTTTGCCCGGGTCGATACCCCTTACAGCGTGAGAAGCCGTGCTTAGCGAAACTCCTGCAATCTTAGCAACCTCTTTTAACGTAACTGCCATAATCTCAAACCTCTAATGATTGAACCGATTCAACTCTTCTAATCTTTATATTTAAAAAATGCCAAATGTATGTCCAATAAAGACTTGTGAAGATTATATAATTGTTGTGCAGTTTGTTCAATGTTTTTTCAGGATTTTTTGTCTCTTTTGTAATTATGCGACATCAATGAGATTAAGCGAATCTGAAAATTTGCGTACGAGTTCTGCGCGGATATTTTTGTGGTTGGCGGATGTAAGCATCGGGTCTTTTTCGACAAGCTCAAACGCGTCTTTGCGTGCCATATTCAGCAAATCCATATCGTCGATTATGTTGGCGATTTTCATATCGGGCAGGCCATGCTGACGGGAGCTTAATAATTCGCCGGGGCCGCGAAGTTTTAAATCGTGTTCGGCAATTTCAAAACCATCATTGCTGCGCTCCATAATTTCAAGCCGGCTGTTTGCTGTTTCATTTTCTGTTTGTGCGACGAGCAGGCAATAAGATTTTGATGAACTTCGCGCGATTCTTCCTCGAAGCTGATGCAGTTGTGCCAGGCCGAACATATCCGCTTCTTCGATAACCATTATCGTCGCGTTTGGGATGTCGATCCCGACTTCGATAAGAACTGTAGAGACAAGGCAATGGATTTTTCCTTTGCGGAAATCTTCCATAATTCTTTGTTTGTCGCTGCCGTTCATTTGTCCGTGCAGCAAGCCGATATTAAATTCAGGGAAAATTTTCTTCCGCAAATTTTCATATTCCGCAATGGCCGCTTTGGTATCGCCATTGTCGCTGTCGACAATTCTTGGATAAACAAAAAACGCCTGCTTTTTCGCTTTCAGCCTTTCGCGTATAAATTCATAAGCCTTCGGCAAATCGTCTGGATGAATGTATCTTGTTACCACATCGCCTCTGCCCGGCGGAGAGTGCCTGATAATGGAAATATCCAAATCGCCGAACACTGTCATCGCAAGTGTTCGCGGGATTGGTGTGGCGGTCATAACCAGACAATGAGGCGTTGTTTCTTTTCGCAGACCCGCGCGCTGATGAACGCCGAACTTGTGCTGCTCATCGATAATTACAAGTGCAAGGTCCGCAAATTGTATATCTTCCTGCAAAAGCGCAACCGTGCCGACGACAATATTCGTTTGGCCGGATTTAATATCCTTGAGAATTTCTTTTCTCTTATCGCCTGTAAGGCCGCCTGTAATCAGCACACGGTTTACATTGCTGTCTTTCAGGTATCGTTCGATATTTGTAAAATGCTGTGCAGCTAATATTTCAGTCGGTGCCATAATCACGACTTGTTTTTTATTTGCGATAGCCACCAGCGCAGCATAAAGAGCAACAACCGTTTTGCCGCTGCCGACATCGCCTTGAAGCAGCCGGTTCATTGGTATTTCTTTTGCCAAATCTGCCTTGATTTCTTCTATGACCTTATCCTGGTCTTCTGTGAGCAGAAACGGAAATCTTTTTCTTATTCGTGAATCAATTTGTTCGGTGCAAACAAGCGCCTCCGCTTTTTCATAATGCACAACCTTATACTTGCGGATCGCAAGGGCGGTCTGCATCAGAAATAATTCATCATATTTTAATCGGCGTTTGGCTTTGGCGATCTGCGTTTCGTCCATTGGATTATGAATCCAAGTAAACGCATTTTTTCTTTCGATTAAATTAGCTTTTTTCAGGAAGGCGGAATCGTAAAATTCCGGCATAAGTTCAACAAGATCATCCAGGCAGCCGTGGATAATTTTTCTTATCTGCGGGCTGGAAAGATTCGCAGTTGCCGGATAAACAGGGCCGCTTAAGTTGTCGGCGATGTTTTCATCTTCCTGAAGTATCTCGAACTTCGGATTAGCGATTTGAATTTGATGCTTGTAGAGGGCGGTCTTGCCCCAAACGGCAATTTTCATTCCCGGCGTGATTTTATCTTTAAGGTATCGGCCGTTGAACCATATTAATCTGCAAACGCCGGTGTCATCATTTATATATGCTTCAAAGTATGGGGGCTTTCGCCAAGCCTGCCAGTCAGTGCTTTCGACGAAGCCGATTAATGTTACGGTATGGTCTGGCTTGAGGTTTTCGATTTTCACAGGCTCCGGCGCAAAGAACCAATCGCGCGGATAATACTCAAGCAAATCAGCGGTGGTCTTTACTTCAAGTTTCGCAAGTGTCTCTGCTCGTGCAGGCCCGACTCCTTTGATGTATTGTATCGGAGTATCAAAAGTTATTTTGTTAAATCCTTTTTCCGTCATCTTTTTCCGTGTAGCCGAACTTTCCTATTAGCTTTACAAACCGGCAGCCGCAAATTGCTTTCGACTTAAATCCGTCAGCCTTTTTTTCGATTAACATCAATTCCTGCGCAAATTCAGCACCTATCGGTATAACGGCAAATCCGCCGACCTTCAACTGTTTTGCTAAAGGCTCCGGCATATATGGCGCTGCCGCAGTGATGATGATTCTATCAAATTCTTTGCCGTCTGACCAGCCGCAAGTTCCATCGCCAACTTGAAAATCTACATTTGTTATATTTAATTCCTTCAAAATAAGTTGAGCGTTCAAAGATTGTGATTCAAGCCTTTCGATTGTGTAAACCTGTCGGCCGAGTTTGGCCAAAATAGCGGTCTGGTAGCCGCTGCCTGTTCCAATTTCCAGAATATCGCATTTTTTATTAACTCGTAATTCTTCTGTCATTAAGGCGACAATGTAGGGCTGGCTTATTGTTTGGCCGTCGCCGATTGGCAAAGGATTGTCGTCATAGGCCTGCGATTGGAGCAACGCGGATATGAATTTTTCTCGTGGAATTTCGCCCATTACCGCCAGTACGGATTGGTCGCTGATTCCACGTGTTATAAGCTGCATTTGAACCATCTGCCTTCTTTGCAACGCCAATTTATCCTTTTCATTTATCTGCTGCATACTATAATATCGACTCATTAAAATTAAATTTTATTGGAGTTTTAAAAATGAAAGCCAGAATACAAATAGCGGCATTTTACATACTTATAATCATCTTAGGCGGTTGCGTGCCATCTCTCCACCCGCTTTTTACTGAAAACGAATTAGTTTTTGACGCTAATTTGATTGGTAAATGGAGCGAACCGAATTCGAGCGAATATTGGCAGTTCTCTGCTGCGGCAAACAATAAATACGATGTTATTTATAAAGATGAGCAGGGCATTGGCAAATTCGATGGTTTGCTTGGCAAAATTGGAAACGAAACATTCCTTGACCTTTTTCCCAAAGACATAAATCTGCCGGGCAATGATTTTTATAAAGCACACCTGCTCGGCGCTCATATTTTCCTGAAAATTAATTTGCAAAGTAACGGCTTAAGCCTTTTGGCGATGAATCCAGAAAATATGGATAAATTGCTGACGCAGGACCCAAACGCCATAAAGAATGAAAAGGCAAACGGCAGAACAGTTTTGACGGCATCGACAAAAGAGCTGCAGTATTTTATTCGCAGATACAGCAACGATCCAAACGCGAATATTTACGGCAAATTTGAAGAAACGAAATTACTTAAAAAAGTTCAGTAAGGATTTAATAAGCACCAATGAACAGGGACACGGAAAAGTTTATCGCAGCAGATAAAAAATTTGTCTGGCATCCATTTACGCAGATGAAACAATGGCTTGATAATGAGCCTTTGGTAATTGAATCGGGTGAGGGGTTTTATTTAATTGATACCGATGGGAAACGATATATTGATGGCGTCAGCAGTTTGTGGTGCAATGTTCACGGCCATCGTGTCAAAAAAATAGATGATGCGGTAAAGGCGCAGCTCGATCAAATTTCGCATAGTACGCTGCTTGGTCTTGCACAGACAAAATCGATCGAGCTTGCGGAAAAACTTGTAAAGGTTACGCCGAAAAACCTTGCGAAGGTATTTTATTCAGACAGCGGGGCGACGAGTGTTGAAGTTGCGTTAAAAATTGCATACCAGTACTATCGCAATAAAGGCCAAAAACGCGATAAATTCATCGCTCTCGGCCATTCCTATCACGGCGACACAATCGGGTCCGTCAGTGTTGGCGGCATAGAATTATTCCATTCAATCTTTCGGCCGATGCTTTTCGAAACGTATTTTGTTCCTTCACCTTTCCCATATCGATTTGATGGAACGAGTGAAGAGTGCAAACAGTTTACACTTAATAAAATCGAAGAGCTTTTGAAAAAAGAAGGGCAAAATATTTGCGGCTTAATTGCGGAGCCTTTAGTTCAGGGTGCGGCAGGAATGATAGTTCACCCGCACGGATTTTTAAAAGCTGTTCGAGAACTTACAAAAAAATATAATGTTTTACTGATTGCAGATGAAGTCGCGACAGGATTTGGACGCACGGGCAAAATGTTCGCCTGCGAAAATGAAAATGTCGAACCTGATATTATGTGTACCGCAAAAGGCATCACTGGCGGTTATCTGCCATTGGCGGCAACATTGGCTACACAGGAAATATTTGACGCATTTCTCGGAAATCCTGAAGATTTTAAAACCTTCTATCACGGCCATACCTATACAGGCAACGCTCTTGCCTGCGCCGCGGCAGTTGCATCGCTTGAACTTTTCGAGGAAAATAAAATAATTGAATCTTTGCCTGCGAAAATAGAATTAATAAAAGACTATCTGAAAAAAATATCAGCCTTTGATTATATCGGAGATGTCCGCCAGTACGGAATGATGGCAGGCATTGAAATTGTTAAGGATAAGAAAACAAAAAAATCTTTCGAGTATGAAAAACTTATCGGTGCTAAACTTTGCGCTGCGATGCGTCCAAAGGGCGTAATGATGCGGCCTTTATCTGATGTGATTGTACTTATGCCGGCAGTCGCAATGGATATGGACACATTAAATACACTGCTTGAGGTTGTTTTCGATACGCTTAAAAACGATTTGCCAATATATTCTTCATAAAAAGACAGTTAATATCGCTATAAATGTTTCGTTCTTGAATTTTTAAAGAATAAATATAGAATTACCTGCTCAAACGGGCGGCTCAGACTTACCAGGTGTTTTGAAAGATGTGTAAATTTTGAAAAACACGGGAATTTCTATGCCGCTGATAATATTGTTGGAAAATAAATAAATCCTTATATAATAGTAGCTTACATTTATATGGAGATAAATTAAATGAACGTAATAAAGGTACCTTTGGTTATGTTTTTTGTATGTGCGTTACTCGTATTCGTATGCGGGTGCGAAGTTACACCAAAGGAACCGTATCAAAAATTGAAGCTGGAATCTGAAGCATCGCAAGCCGTCTCGATAATGAAAGAAGAAGATCCCAGTTTGCAATCATTTTTCGATAAGTCTTACGGTTACGCAGTGTTGCCCAAAGTTTTTAAAGGCGCTTTTCTTGCCGGTTTTGCTTACGGCCGTGGCGAAGTATATGAACAAGGACAAATGGTCGGCTATTGTGATATGAAACAGGCAAGCGGGGGGCTTTCACTCGGCGGCGAATTTTATCGTGAAATAATTTTCTTCAGAGAGCAGCAGGATTTTGAAAGGTTCACTTCCGGCGAATATACTTTTGCCGCACAGGTTACCGGTGTCGCGATCAAATGGGGAGCTGCCACCAAAGCCGATTACAAAGACGGTATGGCAGTGTTTATTATGACCGATGTCGGCGCTATGGTCGATGCATCACTGGGCGGTCAGAAATTTGAATACGAACCTAAAGTAGTTATCAAGAAAGTCGATTTGCCAAAATAAAAAATATTACCCAGTGAATTTCGCAGGCAATTTTAAATTTTGGAGTTTGAAATTATTTTTTGAGCAATTTTAAGATTGCTGAAATGGTTTTTTCAGTTGCGCCCTGATTTTCTTTTATCACATTTTGACCGGCGGATGCGATTTGCTTTGCGTACTGCGGCTCTTCAAGGCATTTGCAAAGCGTTTCATAAAGTGCATTGCCATCCGCGACTTCTATTGAACCTTTTGCGTTTAACAATGCTTTTACGGTTTCTTTGAAATTAAACGTATGCGGCCCGAAAATTGTGCACTTGCCCATCGCGGCCGATTCCATCATATCAGAACCGCCCATTGGTACAAACGATCGGCCGACAAATACGATTTCAGCAAGCGAATAGAATTTTTTCAAATCGCCCATCGTATCGCCGAGAATCACAGTCGAGTTGTTTGGCTCGCTCGACTGCTCGCCCGATTTAATTTTACTAAATCTGGTCAGCTCAAAACCTGATTTGACAATTAAATCCGCAACTTCATTAAACCGTTCAGGTTTTCTTGGTACAACTGCCAAACGAACATCATTGAACTTCGGATTTTCTTTCAGCTTTTTGAATACATCAATAATAATTTTTTCTTCGTCAACGCCCGTTCCGCCCGCGACAATCAGCCGCTGAGTGGAAATGTTAATCTGTTGTGCGATTTTTTCTGCGCCTTCGATTTTGTCGGCAACCTGTGCGGTATCGTATTTTAAACTGCCGGTAATGATCGTTGAGTTTTCTTTGCCGCCAAGAGCGATAAAACGCTCCGCATAAGTTTTATCCTGTGAAAGAAAGAGCGAGACTTTGCTGAATGTTTTTGCGACGATTGGTTTTACCAAGTTATATCTTGGGAAACTTCTATCGCTTATTCTGCCATTGACAACGACGACAGGAATATTCATCTTCGCTGCTTTGGATGCGAAATTCGGCCAAACCTCAAGTTCCATCAGCAGGCAAATGTCGGGCTTTAAGCTTTTGAAAGCACGGTCAACTACAAACGAAAAATCATAAGGATAGAAAAAGACTTTTAATTCTTTGCCGTAAAGTTTTTTTGCCTGCTCAACGCCTGTATCGGTAGTTGCACTAATTATTATTTCATAGTCAGGCAACTGCGTTTTTAATTGTGCGATGAGGGTTTTTGTGGCGTTGACTTCGCCGACACTGACCGCGTGGATCCAGACGCATTTTTTTTGAGGTGAATTTCTGCTGACTTTACCTAGCCTTTCGCTCCAGCCTGTTCGATACCTATTTTCAGCAAACACTCGGTAAAGAATTTTGGGGCTATATGCGGTTAACGCGAAAAGATAAATAAGGTCGTAAAGACATTCCATTGAATTTTATATTGCCTTAAAAATGAAAAATACACCCGACAGGATTCGAACCTGTGACCTACGGATTAGAAATCCGTTGCTCTATCCAGCTGAGCTACGGGTGCTCAAAAATATAAGTTGTTGTAATATAACCACTTGTTGCGGTTGTTGTCAAGTCTCTTGACGTAAAAAACCATAAAATTAGCCATTTGTGTCAGTCACTTTTTGCCCCTTCCAGAATGTTGTCCATAACTTTGCTTGCATTATCCATATCTTCATTACGAACCATAACGTAATACTTTCTGGTTGTGGTAATATTCGAATGGCCTGCAAATTGCTGAACGACCTGGATTGGCAAGTATTGTGCCCAATTTGTTAAAGCCGATCTTCGTAAATCATGCAGTGTGCACTTTGAAATTCCGGCTTGTCGTTGGATTACTTCAAAGTCACGTATCAGATTATTCTGGGTAGCTGAAATTGAGTTCCGAGTTCCCTGTTTTATTCGATTTTTGATTTGGCTGAAGCTGATATCCTCGTGGGGCAATTGCAAGGTTAAAGATACGTTTCAAAGTGCGAATATCTTTATTTACTGAAGCAATGCTCAATCCAGATGCCAAACGATTTGCTATAAAAGCTTCGGCATTTCTTGGCTTAATATTTGTCAAGAGTATTGAACTACCTATAAATTTTTCAAAGAGCTTGAGTGCACGAATCTGATCGCGCACAGTTGCGTAAGCACCTGGCCAACCATTACTTTCTCATGTTCTTTAATAAAAGCATTTAAAGTAATTTTTTCCGGCCTATCTGCTTTTCCACAGTTTACCTCTTCCTGCAATTGTCTGGCATGTTGTTCCGCAAGTTTTCTGGTTTCAAAGCTTTTTGAATACCTTTGTCCAACTGTGCCAAACCACCTTACTTTCCAGTTATGTCGTCTTTGCTTTGACCAATCTGATTTCGGAACAGGTGAACCATTAATTACAGGTGCCGGTTCAAGTCATCTACGATAGATTCCAATTTTTTCTGTTGCCATTATGGTAACTCCTTTCCTGTCGGAAATTTGGTCACCACTGGCGACAGACAAGACGATTATATTATAAATCTTGTGTCAGCGCAAGTGGAAAATCTCAGCTTTCCGTTTTATTTTTGAGAAATTGTTTAAGTTCATTTCTTAAAAACCATATTCTGCGAGCATATTTAGTGGCTTTTAGATAGCCTCTGTCCCGCCAATAAGTTAGTTCTTATTGCGGATTTGGGATTGTGTCCCGTCTGATCTAGACGTAAATACATCGCCGCTTCTATTGGTGTCATCAAATCCGGAAATTCCAAAGGCCGCGGCGGCCAATTGTTTACATCAGGTGTATTATTTGATTTTCCACTTATAATAACAAATTTGAGTTGGGAAATACCTCGTCTGAGGATACCTGGCATAAGTATGAGGTAACCATTTATAATACAGGTAGCGATACACAATATTTTATATCGAATTTCCGTGTTAAATTTGAAGGAACGTCGATAGATTCAGGTGAGAATCTCTGGATAGATGATGTATCGGTGATCGTACGGGACTAAGCGATAAATTAGTTGATTAGTTTTAGATGAGTTGTTTAATTAGGCATTATATTTTAGATAGACAGTTGCCTTAAAAGTCAATAATAGTATGTTCATCATCCGACTGAGCAGCAGCAAGGGATAATTGCACAGACTAGCTTGCCATCTTTTAATCCTCGAGAATTCTAGCTTTATGCCATATTAATATAAAAAGAAAGAAAGCTGTTTTGTCATAATTATTTACAATTATTTATTTTTTTCAGCCTATTGAATGATTGGATCATCGATCTTACCGTATGGTAGTTAACTTTCCAGGAATGCGATAAATGCGTCCAGATTTTTTCATTGCCATCACGAGAAAGCAGCGGCCACCATTCGCCAACTTTATGATTGATCATTTTGTCAAATACGAATCGATGCACTTTTTGGTATGCTGTCCAATATTTCTCTTTGCCGAATAAAATACATCCATCAAGGAGGCCTATAAGTGTTTCCGCCTGCTGCCAAAATTCTTTTTCCTTGTCATAAGCCTCGCTGCCATCGTGCGGGCCTTCAACGTACACGCCGCCAAATTCGTAATCGATTCCAGCTTTGACGGTATGATCGATCTGTTTGCGGATAATTGATTCATAAGCATGGCAACTTTCATCGAGAATATCCAACGCGTGAAGCAGAAGCCATGCGAATTCTACATTATGACCATAAGATGTGTTATCGTCGACGTGAACCTTTTTGCCGGTTGCAGCGAATCTGTCCCAACCCCAAACGATATCAAATTTTATTTGCGGCGCAATTTGCCAATCCGGCCCCAATTGAGGGATTCCTGTTGCGTATTGAGGGTGGAGAATATGTTTTGTTAAAATATCAATAACTTCTTTAAGTTTTCGTTTATGCAAAGAATTTCGGCTGCACTCATAAAGAGTCGTAAATGCTTCCATAAGGTGCATGTGAGCATCTAAAGTTTTTCTATCTCCGCCGCCGCTGCCGGGGCTGCACAGATTCCAATTTCTGTCGAACATTTCAAAATATCCGCCAAACATTGTATCTGCACAATATTTTTGTATTAAGTCAAATGTTTTCTCGGCATATTCAATTCCGCGTTTATCTCCGGTTGCAAGAGTGTATTCACTTAATGCATAAATCGCGAAACTGAAACCGTATAATATTTTTTTGTCAATTTGGACATTTCCTTTTCTGTCAACGGTCCAATAGAATCCGCCATAATCATTGTCCCACATTTTATCGATGAGGAAATCTGCTCCGTGCTTTGCAAATTCAGCACAAAGCCCATTTCCATATCCTGCTCTGTGAGCGGACGACATTGTATAAACAGTTCTGGTTTGAGCTATGAGCGATTTTTGATCTTCGCCTGTATCGTTTCCGTCTTGGTCGAAATGCGTAATAAAACCGCCGTAAACTTCGTCTTTACAGCGAGTCAGCCAGAAGGGCAGTAGTTCTTTTGTTAAATGATGATGTATTTCATTTTTGAAAACCTGAATTTTTGTTTTGTCCATTTAATGTTTCCAAAAAATATCAGTCGATGTGATGAATTTTAAAAATATAAGGCAGACCAACCTGAACGATCGGCCTGCCTTTAGTGCTAAACAACATACTTGAAAAGGATTTATTTGCGTTTTCTAAGCAGAGCAAAGCTGCCTGTTAATAATAATGCCATTGTTGCTGGTTCTGGAATGCCGAATTCAGTACGAGCGATATTACTGATTCTGATTTCATCGATCGAGCCGCCCCAAGGTGAGGAATCCGGCCATGCTAACATTCCGATGTCGCCGTTGCCGCCGGGAATTGGGAAACCATTGCCCATATATGTTCCTGCGAGTTCGCCGTTAACGTAGATTCTTTGTACGCCTTTCCAAACTCCGCCGCCGGTATCTTCCCAGCTTGTTGTGAATGCCAGGTGTGTCCATGTATCAGCATCAATTGAATATTCTGGTGATGTCCAAGGCCCTACATAGCCTTCATACTGCTGAACGATGAAATGGAATTTGGCTTTGAAACGAGCAGGATTGGTATCGTCGA
>MHYA01000045.1 GCA_001825675.1 Planctomycetes bacterium GWF2_42_9
TAACAGCGTAAATGGTGTTGATATTATAGTGCCGGTATATAGTTTTAATGAAACCAGAATCGTTGATAATGACGATGTTGGCTCGGCTTTCAAATCTGCTTTATTTAATCTCACCGGTAAAGTTAATAATAACACTTGGCATGGATTCAATGCAGGTGAAGTATTATTTATGGGTGCATCGGGCTCACGTCATGGCCGAAGAGGCGATTGGGAAATAAATTATAAATTTGCAGCTAGTCCTAATAAAACCAACATAACAATCGGAACTATCACGGGCATTGATAAAAAAGGATGGGAGTATCTTTGGGTAAGATATGAAAAAAGCACAGACCAAAATTGTCTTGTGCAAGTTCCTAAGGCAGTTTATGTACATCAGGTTTATGAATATGGTGATTTTTCAGCTTTGGGGCTAGGTAACTAATATGGGTGATACATTCCGAAAAGTCCGCGATGGTGAAAAGCTGCGAATACCTGCAAAAACCTATAATGCAATGGTTGATGCAGCCCAGGATTTCATCAACCGAAAAAATAATCTATCGTCAGAACCTGGTACGCAGCTTCCTGCCAATATGGTTTACATCAAAAATGACAGCGGCGCAAATGTTGACAGATTCAATGTACTTGGAATTGCAGGTTCTGCCATTCTTCCGGGTGGCTCAGATGCGAGTAACTTCTTTCGAAGTGTGGTTTTTTCGGGTGTAAAGCCATTACTGCCTGATCATAGAGGTGGAAACTTTGTTATCACAGCTGAACCTATCGCAAACGCCTCAGTTGGTCGCGCATTTATCTCTGGAATTATTCAGGTAAAAGTTTACGCGCCATACGCGGTGTTAAATGGTACGTTTGCAGATATTGCACATAACGATGTTACACAGCTTGCCGTTACCAATTCGCCATCTACGACAAAAATTATGTTCCGCCATAATACGATAGTTGGACCAAGCGGTAATACCTATTGGGCAATTGTCAGGCTCAATTATTCCGAAAATCCAATAAGACGAGCTGTTTGCAAGCAATCAGCGGGAGCATCGAATACAATTCAAGTGAATTTAATCAGGAACAATGCAGAGCAGACATCGGGTATAGAATCTAATGTAACTGTTACCTGCGATATATTCGGTGGGGAAAATATGCTGTCAAATGCAATGCCCAAACTGCAAAGCGGTGATATTATTTATGTTACTAATGTTGATGGCAGCTGGCGTTGTATAAATACGTTCATACCGTTTGTTTCATGTGAATGCGAGGACAGTGTTTAATGACGTATTTACCAGAGATTTATGATGACGCTAATTGGACTTATCAATCTAATAAGTATAAGTATAGAAACGTAGCAAGAAATGTTCATCGAACTACTGATAATAAATTAAAAGTTCATGATAATAAAATCATTGTAACTTGCGACTGGCCGCAAAGGCTGTGTTTAACATTTAAAGATATTAGAGAAGATAGTCCCGGTTGCCAATATTCTTATGATGATAGCTGTGATGCACCTGCCTGGATTAATCCAAACAGGAAATTCATTGTATATAAAATAATGGATTTTGATGGCCAAGTTATGTACGAGTGCATAAATGAAAATTGGGTGGTTACTTTAGCTATCCGGTATGTTACCGGCAGCAACAGAATGTTTATGCCAAGAGGCGTATGGGTAAGTTTAGTGAGAATAACACCTCAAATAGGCGGAGAATCTCAAACTAATTGCTCTTGTCCAATTTTTTTGGTTGGTTCAGAATTTATGTATGAAACACCTTTTTGGGATGGCAATGCTCGTTACTACGATGAAAATGAAAATTATGTTATTGGTGATATGGTTCTAAAATATCGAAACTACGGCGATGAACTCGAAGATTATGAATTTTATTTATGTATTAAAGATCGCATAGCAACAAATGCCTATGGCACATGGCAAGGTACAACCCAGCCAGATAATTGGATTAATGACCATGTTTATCAGATAGGCGATAGGGTTTTGGGTACAGATGGCTTGCATTATCGATGCGGCGAAGTCCATAAATCAAGTTCCACAAATAAACCTACTAGCGGTGATTATTGGCAGTCTCGCTGGACTCTTGAAAGTAACCATTACGGCAGCGGGATTGACATTGTAACAGGAACTGATGGTAACTATCATACGTGTAAATCACCGCATTCTGGTTCGACCATATTTAAGCCGATTACAGGCACAAAATGGAGTGATGTTTGGGGCACTGCTGCCGGTATATGGTCAAGCAGTATAAGTTATACTTGGGGGCAAAGGCCAATTTATAATGGCAAAGTTGTGGAGTCGAAACAAACGGGTAATTTAAATCATGTGCCTAAACTTGATGATTTATGCAGATTTGACTGGTGGTGGAAATATTGTGATTTTTATAATTTTAAAACGTGGTCAACTGGCGAATTTTATTCAACTAAACTTTCAAGAGTTGTCGGAACAGATGGGAATTTTTACAGATGTAAAAAAACACATTTCCCATACGATGATAGAAGGCCAGTAACAGGCTCAAATTGGGAAATGTATTGGGACTTAGAACAAAAGCCTAATACACCTGAAACTGGAATTGATTGGAAATCCCATTGGACGAAGATAACCTGCAAAACACCATTTGAAGAAGGTGTATATTTTTTAAACCAGCTTGAAAACGAATTTGCCTGGGGTACTTGGGGACGAGTTGAAATATCAAAAGATATTCCATTGTACGGAAATTGGCAACCTGGCTATGAATATAATGTTGGCGATATGGTCATAGGCACAGACCAGAATATTTATGCTTGTGAAATACATCATACATCAACTATTAATGATTGCCCGATCACGGGTGCAAATTGGGATGATTATTGGGCTTTAGCGGAGTGTAGCGGATGAGTTGTTGCGGTAAAAAGTTAATTACAGGTGAAAGTGCAATTGCAAAGCTGGAAAAGATTAAAAATATTGCAGAGGGATTTACTAAACTTGCGGCCAGCAGGGCAGGTGTGAATTTTGAATATGCAAAAGAAAGACTAGCTATTTGCCAAAGCTGTGAAAATGTTACCTGGCTTAAAGATAGAGAATTTGCAGCTTGGCTTAATGAAAATAAAATTGAGGTTTTAAAAAGCTTGGAATCACTGGACAAGCTGAGTGATTTGCCGAAAAAGCCGCATAGAGCTTTGACGCGGCGATATTGTGTGAAATGTAAGTGTAATATTATGGCGAAAGTTCATAGTAAAGAGGAGAAGTGTCCGGAGAAGTGGTGGGAATAGTTGGATGCAAGAGGTCGCAAGTTTGGGAAGAGCGGGTTCGCCATAAAAGTGAAATAGTCGTAGCTACTAAATTTATTATTTTACGTCGTCTTCATCAATTTGTAATATTGTTTTCAAGAACAAGCCGATTTAAGGCAGGTTCCATTGCTTCGGCCCAGATTTGATATCCATTTGCATTTGGATGAAGGAAGTCTGGCATTATATTAGGTGAAAGTTCTCCCTTGGAATCGAGAAATGATTTGTTGATATCTAAATAATAAACCCACTTATTATCAGCTATAACTGAAGCTAATTGGCTTGTTTTAGCATTTATTGCTCTTCTTGGATTATCAGGATTTTCAGTATGTGGGAAAATCGCTAATAGAAGAATCTTGGTTTGTGGCAAATCGTGTCTGAGTTTTTGAACTATTGCAATTATTCCTTCACTAGTTTCTTCGCTTGGATTATGTGCCGAATTATTTGTTCCAATCATTACGACGGCAACTTTGGGTGAAATCCCGTTGATTTCGCCGTTGTAAAGCCGCCATAGTACGTGCTGTGTGCCATCTCCGCCGAATCCCAAATTCAATGCATTGTATTTAGCATAATATTTTTCCCATATTTCTTTCCCGTCATTTTCCCATCCTTGCGTAATAGAGTCCCCAATCATTATTAGCTCTGGATTTCCTTTTTTTACACGTTCGAGGATGGCATTATGCCGATCAGTCCACCATTGATCATAACGAGGTACTGGGGTTACGGCTGAATGAGTATTGAGAGCGATGCTAGGCAATTTAGATTCTTGAGAATTACAACCGAAAAGTGATAATGATAAGCTGGTTAAAAGAATTATTAGTATTGTATTTCTCATGTTTACCCCTTATTAAAGTAATTTGTAAATTTTGTTTGGCCTAATAATTTAAATAGATTATTTTTGAATATATCTTGCTGATTAGTTTTTTCTAAAACAACGGATTTCACACGGGCTATAAATGAACGTGGTTCATAGTTGTCGAAATCTGTGCCAAACAATATACGGTTTGGTTCCATTGTCTTAACTGCTAATTCGAGCTGGCCTATTATTAACCCGCCGCTCATGCCTGAAATATCAAGGTAAATATTTTTATGTTTGTTGATTTCCTGGAGAATCTCTATGGTAGGGATGTGGGCAAAAATAATTTTCATATCAGGGAATGCTTTAGCTACTTCAATTATATCCGCGCTTTGATGCAGCTGAACAAAATGACTATTTTTAGCACATATCTCAAATAGCCTCATGAACTCGGGCGATTTATATGAAAAACCATGATTATCAATAATGAGTTCGCCGACCCAATGATGGCCTTGGTCGCGAAACCTTGCCAGCCAATCTTTTGATTCGTCAAAAAAAATTGGGTTTATAATTGCCCCAGGCAACAAAAACCCTTTATGTTTTGCAGTTAATCTTAACGCTTCTTTGTTGGCGGTGTGTAAATCTTCCAATGTTTTTGAAAGTACCCCTTGCCATGTTGTAAATATCGCACCATCAATTCCTAATTCTTTTAGATATTTTATTGCTGAATCAGCCGAAGAAAAGAAAGATGTATGTCCGTTCCAGCCTGGGCTTGGAAGATGAATGTGGGCATCAATGATCTGCTGATCTTCTTTTATAAACATCTCTTTTTTTTGAGATGATGCCATCATAAAAGCTGCTGCTCCGCCGCAAACTGATTTTAGTAAAGTTCTTCGATTCATATTGGCTGGCTACCTAAACCAAATTATAATTTTCCTATATATTTAAGCTGCCAATAAGCACGCAGCCATGCTGCAGTATTTATACCTGAGACAATATTGGCTAAAAGTTCATAACCCTTAGGAATATCTTTTTTAGTGTGTGGTTGAATCCATTTAGCGTATCCATTTTCCATATGCAGAGCCATTAAATTTTTTGCTGCCGGTAAAAACATGTCGCTGCCTGTAAGCTCATAATAATCAACGCAAGCAGCAGCTAGTTGTGTTTCAGGAAGACGTATATCACCGTGCCAGCTTAGAAATTGCCAATAACGATGCGGTATTTTACTCCAGCCTGGTTTATTGTTTTTGTTACAACTAATAAAATCAGGTGATACAGTATGGCCTTTATCGTCGAGCATTTTAAAGCCATTTTTAATGCATTGTTTGGAATAACTATGCCATTGTTTAGTCAGTTCCGGTTTATGTTTGCAAAGGAATTTCGCGGAAAGATTTATCAATCCTGCTTCTCCGCCGCTCATTACTTTTTTGAATGCGTCCGTTCTTGACATAAAAATGTTAAACCAGTTTTTATGTAATTTTTCACCCATGTACTCGCCTAAGGCAGAGCAGAATAGGCCGAAAGCAACGCTATGCGGCGAATGGATGCCCCAACGGCAAATGATGCCAAAATAACTGAAAGTATAATTATTCATTGACCAGCAGTTTGCGCAAGCCAATAGGAATTCATTAATCCATTTAATTTCATTTTTATTCGCCAACATATCTCTGTATATCAACAGAGAATACATTGTACGCATATATTGATCTATGCTTACTTCACTTGAAAGATGTGCCGTTTTGGCTCCGCCATAGGGTTTAGGAAGGAAACCCAGCATTGGCTGCACAACGCCTTTACAATTTTTGGCCCCAGCTTGAGCAATTAATTGAAAAGCTTTGTAGCACTTCTTGGCTTGTATTAATGCCGATTTATCTTTTGTAACTTTATATTTATAAATATTTGCAAGCATATATTCGGCGGTAGCCATATTTGAATCTTCATAGCTGAAAAAAGCCGCTTTCCAAAGATTACGTGGTGCGCCTGGATTGTCAAATGTCATATAATCAGGAATTTCTTTATCGTTTAATGGTTTGCCGGTAAGTTCGTTAATCATTGCTAGTACTATGCCATCTCTATCAATTAGCTTTGATTGAATATAATTTTCTACCAAAGTGGCTTTATTATCCAAATTCATATCTGCTCCATTTAATTTTTATGAGTTATTATACATTTAAAAAGTGTTTTTCGGATACGACGAATATAATCCGCATTTTGCGGGAATTTATCAGGTTGCTGAATATCGCTAAGTAAGTTCATAACTTTATTTCGGCCTTTAAGTTTGGATGCAAGGCATAACATGCGATAATCATCGAATAATTCGCGATATATCTGCCAACGTACTGAATCGACAGGCCCATCTTTTCCAGGATACAAAATGAAAGTATCGCCCGCAAACCAATAGGGCCAATTAAGGCCGTCATTAATGAAATAAGGATCTATTAGTTCAGTTGTCCCATGCTTATACCAATAATTAGAGCCCCAATGTAGAAATCCTTTTAATTGAAACCTAAATAACTGCAATCCAAGTATCCTAAGACGAAATAGCGGATAATCGAGAAATCTGTTTGGAAAATTGAATCTTGGGACGCAGCAATAATAAACCCATGTATGGACATCTTTAGTTAAAAAATCATTAAGGTTCATTATATTGGGTACAGGATTATCAACGTTTCCACTGCTAAAGAAATCATAATTACTTAATGTTTCTGTTATTTTTATCTCCGGTGCAATATCACGGACCATTCGTCTGATTTTGGCATACTGCGTTAAATGAGACATGTCTGGTTCATCGCTGCAATGGAAAATAGTTTTATCAAATATTTCTTCCTTTTTCAGGAATTTCACCAACTCAGGCAAAAATTGGTTAAGAAAATTTTTATATATTGAACTTGTTGAAAGTGTTTTTGGTGAACATAAAAATTTGTTTTTGCCATTTTTGTTCACAATTATCTTTATAGCGTATTTCGCACCCCATTGGCTGAAAATATGGCTCATCTCAAAATAAGTAAAACCGCAATTCTTGGCCATGCGGATCCATTTGCGAAGATTTGCCCAATTGAATTTATAATTGCCCTTACCATCGTCATGCACGCCGACTAATTGGATAACCATTTTTTCTCCATCTGTTGGCGGGGTAAAAAGGGGTGTATATATAGTGTTCTGATTATGATCAGACATGTTTCTAAAATATTTATGAACCAAACCCCAATAATCGTTGCTAAAGGGTTCAACCTTGTACCAATCGCAAATAGCATCACTATAAAACCAATGAGTAACAGGTATATCCAATTTTGGAAGTTTAAAAGGAAGAATATAAATACATGCTTCAACAGAGAAACATTTTTCATTTCCTGCATCGATTGTGACTTTCACTGTTCCATTGAGACGGCGACTCGGCAGCCGGACAGTTATCCAAAGTGATCTGCTTTGGCCTGATTCAAACTTAATCTCACTGAAATCCTCAATTAGGGGATCCGGTACAAATCCTGGTATCTTACCTTCGGTCAACCTTAAAGGTGTGCCAGTCGAATGATTTTTAACTGGAACAAGGCCGCAGAGCCGGGCAGTGCAATACTTAGCGAATGTTCCATCAAATTTTATGCTAAGTGGTTTTTGATCGTACGCTGGGGTCAGCGTGGGCCTAAATCCAACTTGAAAAGAAATTACTTGATCCTTGAAGCCAAATAAATCGAGCTTGCGGGTTGATCGCTGTTTTGTTTCAGGCAGGATCCGTTCGGAAGAATCTGTTATCCATACTTTCATATAATTAAGATAAACCTTTATATTGAGTTAAAACGATTATTTCAGAAAAATAACAAAAAACAAGCAATATTTATAAAAAAAATCATAAATTTCTAAGATGTTGTAAGGTATAGCGTTACGGCTTTTATTGTGTCAGTGCAAGCGTTTGCGGTATACCGGTTGAAAAAAAGCGCTTGACTATTATTGCGACGTATGTAAAATTATCATCATGGAAAGTACGGCACCAAAAACCAGAAAGATAACAATAGCCGATGTGGCCAAGAAGGCTTCGGTAAGTCCTGGAACTGTTTCGCGAGTTCTTAGTGGTACAAATACTTTAGTTCGCATTTCAGAAAAGACACGGAAAACTGTCATAGAAGCAGCAAGGCAACTCAATTTTTATCCTAATTACGCGGCTCAATCTCTTGCGAGTGCTAAAACACATACAATAGGTGTTGCAATCTGTCAGGATCAAACCGGCAGAGGGTTTATTGGTATGTATGAAGCCATGATCATTAGTGGTATTGAAGAAGCTGCCCATGAGCAGGGGTATGATATTTTGCTGATGAGTCTTGTAGATCCGGTTCGTGATATTGAACGCTGCAAGCGGATCTTTTTGCAGAATAGAATAGATGGGCTAGTCATGATAACAAGCCCTGAACGTGATATTATAGTAAAAGAGCTTGTTGAAATGGGCGAGACCGTTGTGGCAATAGACGCTTACGGTGCCGATATTGGAATACCTTGTGTTAATATTGACAATATCAAAGCTATTAAGATTGCTATGCAATATTTAACTTCACTTGGACATCGTAAAATAGGCTTTATAGGAACGTTAAAAGATCAGGAAGGTATTGAGGAATCATTGAGGCGCAAAGGGTATGAAGCGGGTTTGAAATTTGCTAATATCGCTTTGGATCCAGCTTACATAATTAATGGTTCGAGCGTTTCAAATAGGACAAAAGGTCCAACCGGTGGAACATTTGATGATGGTTATATCGGCGTTAAGGAATTAATGTCTCGCGTAAATGGTTTAACGGCTGTGGTGTGTCACAATGACCTTGTGGCTGCTGGTGTGATTGCGGGTCTCAATCAAGCTGGAAAAAAAATTCCTAGTGATGTGAGTGTTATAGGGTTTGATGATTCAATTGTTTCACGAACTACGTTTCCATCACTGTGCTCGATAAGACATCCAACTGAATTAATGGGGAAAGTAGCAGTAGACTTGATTTTAAAAACAGGTCAAGATAATAGTAAGTTAAATATCAATCGCAGGTATGTTTTAGATGCAGAGCTCGTTATTAGAGATAGCGTTAGCCCAATTGCATAAAGCTTTTTAAATATTAGCGAGTAAAACATGAAAAGCCATAAATATAGTATCACAATGATCATTGCGATGATGATACTGTTTTTTTATGGATTATGTGCGCAAGCGATTGCGCAGGACGAATGTATAAGATCCAATACACCGATTATAGCAGATTTAAATGGTGATTGCAGGGTGGATTTCCAAGACTTTGTGATCTTTGCATCGCAATGGCTTGATTCAAGTGAATTTTAAATAACCGAGAAAAATTCTTATTTTGGCTCGTGGCCGGAACTATGGAATTACAGAAGGTTTTTATATGGAGGAACACATGAATAAAGACTTTTACATTTTACTTATGGCAGTATCTCTATTAGCAGTTAGCTGTTCAGCGGAGATACAAATACTAAATGGTTCGTTTGAAGAGCCAACATACGCTAACTGGGGAGCATGGCAGCAAATGAACGGCTGGAACTACGCTGACGCAACCACTTGGAATGGCGGTTATTATGGCGGCGGACCGAGGCACCCAGACTGGCCCACAGCATTACAGGCAATAGATGGACAACAGATGATCGTGATTCGTTCATTCAATGTATGGCAAAATACCGGTACGCAAATGATCGCAGGCAAGACTTACACATTCAGTGCTTATGCTGCTTCTGAAAATTCAAGAGCAGCGGGTTTTAAGATTGCAATATTAACAACTGACTCTAGTTCAACTACTGCTCCGCTTGGAATTGAAAAGGCATCAGCGTATTTCTCACCGCAAGTTTTTTCAAATGGTTTTGCAGCAGAACCTTATAAAGTTTACTATACAGCAACAAGTGCCGATGCGGGCAAATATTTACAGGTTTTGATATGTTCAAATCCCGATAAGAATGATTCTATATGGGTCGATGCTGTTGGGATTACAGATGTTTACGTTCCGGCGCAAGCAGGACTACTGAACGGATCATTTGAATCACCCGTTTATTCACAATGGACAGCATGGGGACAATCAGACAATTGGAACTACGCAGATAACACAACATGGGGCGGCGGATCTTATGGATGCGGTCCTATTTATCCGGCTTGGCCCCCTGCATTAGTTGCGGTTGATGGCCAACAGCTCGCAGCTTTTCGTCAATACAATTTATGGCAAAATACGGCTATACAAATAGAAGAAAATACGACATTCACTTTGAAAGTACATGCGGTTTCAGAAAATGCTCGAAGCAGAGCATTTGTGGCAGGTTTTTATGCCAGTCCAAGCCCGCTTCCAAGTGCAGTTCTAGGTGAAGAGATATATTCGGAATCTATTACGCCACAGTCTTGGACATTGGGTTTTACAGCTGAACCTTATACTATTTCATACACTGCTAAAGCTGCAGATGCAGGTAAATATCTACAAGTATTGCTTTGCTCTGATCCTGGAATAAATGATTACATAATCGCCGATGGCATATCTTTAACTTATGCACCTCATCTTGACGGCGACTTTAATAACAATCATAAGGTCGATGGTAATGACCTTAAAGTATTAGTTTCTCAATGGCTTGAATGCACAGATCCTCTTGGAGTTGGCTGTGAAAAAGATGCAAGCTATGAATATATCAGCTATGCACCAGCAAGCACAAATGTAACCGTTGATGGTGTTTTAACTGAATGGGCAGATGCATCATGGATACAGATGGATAAGAATTTTTATGAAACCGCTCCTGATATGCCATCTGCAATGTACGCTTGTAAATGGAATCCACAAAGCAATGTTATTTACCTTGCAGTGAAAGTTGTGGATAATGATAAGATTTTCCTGTCCAACGAAGGTTCATATAATAATTGGGATCAGCAGGATGAATTAAATATTTATTGTGAAGGCACTAATGATAACAGTACCGGATTCAGTAATGTTTTTAATACTGCACAGCAGTATGCAATAGGTCCAAATGGTTCAGGCGGCACATGGCAGCTTTGGGGAACCGGACTTTGGCTTAGCGATTTCCTGCCAGATCCTGGTTTGGTAACAGCATGCGTTGTAAATGGTAATAATCTTTCCTATGAAGCTCAAGTAGTTCCTTATGATTATTACAGCGGTATAGTTGGAGTTGGTGATACAGTACAAACAACTTTAACAGACGGAAAAATGATCGGCTTCGATGTAGTTGCAGGCTCAAAGAGAGCAGATGGTTTTGGAATGCTTTGTGCGAATATGATGGAAGGCAAATGGAATGATGCTGGCAAATTCGCAAAATTAGTATGTGTCCAGAATGTTCCGACAGATTGTGGAATATGGGGATATAAAGATGCAGATATTAATAAAGATTGTTATGTAGATTTTGTCGATTTTGCAGACCTTGCATCTAATTGGTTAATTTGCAGTGATCCTGAAGGTTGTTACTAATTTGATTTAACTTGGTATTTTAGTGTTGAGTGTGTTGCTCAATGCTTTTGAAATACCTTTAACTTCAGTGTTTGGAGGAATATGTTATGAGAAGGTTTGTTATTGTTTTAGCGATTAGTATTTCTATAATGGCTGCAGCGAATGCTGGGATTACAAATGGTTCATTTGAATCCCCAACTTATGGTAGCTGGGGCGCATGGCAGCAGGCAAGCGGTTGGAATTATATGGATGTTAGCGGCTGGGGCGGCGGATATTATGGTGGCGGCCCTGCACATCCAAGTTATCCAGCAGCTTGGCAGCCACAGGATGGAAGCCAGTATATTGCGATTCGTTCATACGCAGTATGGCAGACAACAGATGTACAGTTTGAAGCAGGCAAGACTTATACAATCGGTGTATGGTCAGTACAAGAAAATCCACGTTCATATAATTTAGGCATTAACATTGCAGGCAGCACTGATCCGTTGGTCCTTGCAAATGGCGGCGACGCAATCACAGGTATCGCGGTTGAACCTTCGACATCGAGTATGGGATATTTTGAACTTTCTTATACGGCAACAGCAGCAGACGCAGGCAAATGGGTACAGGTTGTTTTTTATGAAAACCCAAATATTAATTCCGGACTTTGGCTTGATAATGCAACATTAACAGTTATACCAGAACCGGCAACAATGATTTCTTTATTGGTTGGAAGTATCTTTTTGGCAAGACGCAAAAAATAATAATTGCGATTCACTGTTTGTGCCCTCAATTTTGGGGGCACAAACATTTTGAAAAGGAAAAATGTATGCAGCTTATACAAAACAATGGACGCAAATTTGTTGGTTCTAAAAAGGTTTCAGCTTTTACGCTGGTTGAATTGCTTGTGGTAATCTCAATCATAGCTGTTCTTTTAGCTGTTTTAATGCCGGCATTAGGTAAGGCGCGCGAATCGGGCCGCAGAGTAGTATGCATGGCTAATTTAAGGCAGTGGGGGCTTGGCTTTTCGATGTACGAACAGGAATACAAGCGATTGCCACGCGCTTATACTTCAAGCACAAGCGGAGCATGGTGGCATACAAATACTATGGGAAAGTATTTGCCAAATTTTTCCTCTAAACAAGGTTTTGGTCATGAGATAATAACAGGTGGTATTGCTGTATGCCCATCACATCTTGAAGCAAAAGCCAGTACGGTTGGCCGGAGTTATAGTTTTAATTTTTGGCTCAAATACCCCGAGGAAGACCTCAAATATTATAGGCAAACCATGGTTGACTTTAAAACTGATTCTAAACGCAAGAGTAGGGTGGTCTTGGCTGACGGTTGTATTGATTGGCCAACTTGGTCAGGACAGACACCAGTGAAGGATCAAGTGCAATTTTTCTTCAGCAGCAGAGATGAAATTAATTACTATCGTCATGGCGGCAAAGGCACATGGAATAAAGAGCCTGATCGTTATAGCGGAAAAGGTAATTTGCTTTTTGGCGATTGGCATGTAGCAACATTAGATGGAAAAGACAGGGGCACTCTTAAAGTAAATGCGCGGGATTAAACAGGTATTTTGATGAAGAAATATTTACAAACAAGTGCAATATTCTTAGCCCTATATATAATTTTATACTCAAATCTTTGTTCTGCTTTTGATGCGCCTTTTATTTGCCCAAAACCTAAACAGGTTACCGCTTTAGATGGTGAGTTTGTTTTTAAGAGAAATATAAACATCGTAAGCGATTCAAATGTTATGGCTTTGCTGCTTAAAAATGAAATAGCAAAATATATTTCTATTTCTTTCAACGAAAAAGCAGTTAATGGGGAAATCATTAAACTTGCGATAGATGAAAAATTAAATCAGCAGGGCGGCTACAAATTATTAATCGGCAAAGATATTATCGAAATATACGGCTGCGATAAGGAAGGTTTGCGAAACGGAATTATAAGTTTGCTCTGGCTTATTCGTGATGCCACCAAATTTGCTAATTCTGATAACTCAATAAAATTGAAATCAATGATAATCTGTGATAATCCTGATGTAATGCTTAGGGGTATGGATTTGCAATTATGCTATTCAGGGGCTGATATGAAGTTTATGTATGATTCAGCTTACTGTATGGCAATGCTGAAATATAATGCTATCATTCCTGATTTAGGACTTTTTTATATACCGGAAAATGTGGAAATTTCTAAAGAGGCTCTTTCTCATTTGCCCAAGAATTTTACGCTGATTAATCGTGCCGAATTTAGAGAGTGGGTAAAGTATTGTCAGCAATGGGGGTTGCAGGTTATTCCAAAAGTTAACTGTCTTGGACATAGTGAAAGAGGCGTTCCCTGGGTTAGTGCATTTGGCAGAGGGCTCGACATTGGCGATGAGAAAAATTATGAAGTCTTGTATGCAATTATAAATGCTTATCTTGAAGATTGCCCAAGCACAAAATATATTTATATAGGTATGGATGAAGCGGTTGATTGCTTGCGTGAAAACAGTAAAAAGTACAATAAGCCGGCATATCAGCTACTTGCTGAACATATAAACAAAGTTGTCGCATATTGTAAAAAAAGGAATTTAATTCCGGTGATCTATCACGATATGCTTCTTGGTTCTCAGGAAAAAATGTACTGGCGAGAAGGGGTTGCAAATGGCACAGACCTTGAGACTTACCAAGCCAGAGCTTTGATTTCCAAAGACGTAATTATCGATTATTGGAATTACGAGGGGTTTGAGCGTTACCGTACGGTTGAAAACATTCAGAAAGAAGGTTTTAAGGTTTGGTTTACGCCATGGGCAGGCTCATGTGTTCGTACGATGGGACAAAATGCCGCTATTCTTAATACTTCAATTATGGGAAGTACATGGATTGATTGTACCTACGATGATTCTTTAAAGTTAGGCGGAAAATACCGGTTTTTCTATACTTGTAAATGGCTGCAGGACGCCGTTGCGAATCTTGCTGAAATAACATGGAATAGTTCTTATCTGGTTAAAAACTCATTTGACATGGGTTATGACGCGGGCCTAGTGACTACTGAATTATATTGGAATAGACCATCGTATAACCGAGTAAAATCGCAAAGTATTGGATTACCTGAAATCAAAAGCCGGCAAACATTAGCAAATGTAAATGATATATATAAAGCATTGAAGTTAAAGTCAGGTAAAAAGAATTTTAAGGGTGTTGAATTTGAGCTGAACGCTGACAAGGCTATAGTTTTAGGTAATGTTGCAGCAATAGATTTTAGCAAGATTATGAAACAGCCTAAACCATGGTCAATAATGATTGATGGCAAAAAGTGCGGTAAAATCTCTGGTATCAATAAATTAAGAGGTGCAAATGAATGTGTTCTATATACACGAGATTTTGGGCGTTCTACACTTGCCAATCAATATGGGACGGAAGCTGTTGTTCGATGCGGGCAAACTCATTATTGCGATACATGGGGGGTAGGTAATAACGCAATACCTCGAAATGGCTTTGTTTTGTCTGGGCAGGGCGGTTATAACCTTTATCCAAATGGCGGTGAAAGTTATGATAATGAGGCTTTCAGCGGTTATCATACTGTAAGTATTGTCGATGCTGATAACGATGAAGTTGCATTAGGACAGAGAATTTCGGCAGGGCAAAGAGATGCCTCGATTTCAATTGATGGAAAAGCCGGTTCACTGATGTTCCTGCATACAACTGCGTATGAGGCAGCACATTTTATGGAGAATATTGCCTCAATCGAAGTTGTATATAAGGATGGTGAGAAAGCAATTTGTGATTTGCGTTATGGACGCGATGTTTGCAGCTATGATGATATTTGTTTCTTGTATGAAAAGAATGATCTGCCGCAGAGATGGATTGCTTGTGCTGATTATGGAAAAAGTTTAAATGACGGTAAGCTGCTGTACGTATACGAATGGAAGAATCTTTCACCTGAAAAGGAATTAGATCATATTAATATTAGCGTGAGCGATCTTGGTTCGCAAATAGGGTATATTATATTAGCTGCGGTGAAAGCTGAATGAAACATACGGAGAACATGATAATGCGTTTTCTTACAATGATGGCTGTCAACGTTCTTGCAGTTACAAATGTATTTGCTTTTTACGAGGCGTCATCATGGAATATCGCAGCACGGCCGCGTCAGGTAAATGAATCGCAAACAGATGCTAATTATATTTTATGGCATAATTCAGTTATTTACGTTAATGATTCCAATGATACTGCAATCGCAGGGGTTTTGCGTGATTTCATTAAAAACGAATTCGGCTTTGATATCCCAGTTACAAATATAAGACCAAATGACAACATCATTGAATTAAATCGTGACAGAGTTAATAATACTCATCAAGAGGAATATAGGTTAAATATTTCATCAAATGGAATAATAATTTCTGGATACGATAAAGCAGCGGTGCGCAACGGAGTTGCTTTATTAATGGCAATACTTTCAGATCAGCGATTGTGCCTCGAATCAAGAAGGCTAATTGTGCCGCATGTTCAGATTTCAGATTGGCCGGCAATGAGTGGATTTCGAGGAATGCATATCCAGATGTATTCTATTCCAGTGGAACTGGATTCCATCAAAAGATTTATTGATGGTGCAACGCTATTGCGCTTGAATACGTTGATTTTTGATATTGGCCATAATTGGCAAAGCACGACTTCTGGTGCTAATGGTTCCTATACTCGTGCAAATCTAATTGAGTTAGTACAGTATGCAAAAACCAGAGGATTCACTGTCATTCCATCTATGAATCTGCTTGCTCATTCTGAACGAGGTCCGATCTGGCACACGGCAAAAGCAAATGGAATAGATATGTCTGATTCGCAAAATTACATTTTGATAGGACAAATCCTTGATGAGATAAAGGTAATTTTTGATAATCCGGTTTATTTCCACGCTGGGATGGATGAAGCGGTGGAAAATATTCAGTCCAATGCAGCTACTTTGGCAAAGACAGAAAAAAATACTTTTATTGATCATATAATCCATGTGAATAACATGTGCAAGGCTCGCGGGATGCAGATGATGATATGGCATGATATGCTGGTAACCAATGCTGAAGTCAGCGAAGTGGCTACTGGTACGCCTGGGCCTGAAGGTACAGCTGCTGCAAGGAACCTTGTTCCAGATGATATTATAATAGGCGTTTGGGATTATAATAATGGCGGTGGTTTGACATGTATTCCGCTTTTTATGAACGCTGGGAATCAAGTTTTCGGTTGCGGCTGGCTGGATGTTTCTGTACCACAAATGGCAAATGCCGTGCTTACGAATAATATTGCCGGAATGATAACGGGTACCTGGTCTGATGTTTTTTTAAGTACTGATCCTATAGCTCAGCCATTTTTGAACCATGAACATTATTGCCGAGCACTTGCACTTACAGGACATTATTCATGGTATACATTATCAGAGACCCAGCCTGTCAGAAGTGAAGTGTTTGATCCTACTGCATTTTCTAATATGTGCCGTTGGGAGCGAACAACAAGACGAATACCAAGGAATTTTAATATTGTAGATTTATCATCTATGACAGCGCACCGTAACTCAGGAGATACTGCTTCTGGTATGATTAGTGAATTTAGCAACTTCACCTATCAAAAAGATGGATTAACATATTTTAAAGGCGTTCCATTTAAAGTCGATTTAAATAATTATATGGAATGGCAAAGTCAATTTAATGGTTCTTTTAATTCGCAGGATCATCAGAATTCATCAAATTATAAGCATAGAGTAACAATAACTAATGGCGCTACATCACGCACATTTGATGTTGATGGAATTAATATCGATAGGGCTGATGACCAAATCATCATTTATACTAATGCTCGAAATAGGACAGGGACAGGTGTCTGGGGCTGTGAGTCGGTCGTAAGTAATGGCAAGATTGTTTTAACGCAATATTACAACTCTGCAGACAGTCGTGTACCTCGCAATGGATTTGTTCTAAGTGCTCATGGTACGAAAATGCCATTAATCAGTGATATGCCTGTAGGCTCAACAGTAACAGTTGAAAGGGTTTATTCTGATCACAGCGAGCCCGCATTTGTTACAAATAATCGTACGCCAGCTATTACCTCAAGCGTGAGTGTGCCAGTAAACAGAAAATTCGATAATATTGTTTTACTGCACACAACTGTTTATGGGATACTGCCGGGAGGCTCTGATCTTTTCAGGTATCGACTTATTTACGATGATGGTTCAATATTTGAAAAATTTGTAAACTTTGGGAAAAATATAGGCGCATTCAATGAACCAACATCATTGTACGATCCTGAAACAAGTAAAAATGTTTTGATGGCGTATAGTAATTATTCTAGAAGCCCATTCCAGGGCCAAATACAACAAATATATGCTTTCAAGATTCAAAACCCATATCCTGCTAAAAACGTTCAATCCATTCGCTTCATTCGAAACATTAGTTCTGCAGCGACTGGCTTGATAATACTTGGTATTACAACTTATGATGAATTTTGCGGAGATTACACTCTGATAAGTGATTTTGATGAAGATTGTTACGTTGGTATTAATGATCTTTCAATTTTTTCACAACATTGGTTGACTTCTTACTAAATAGATTTGGAGTAATTTATGATCGGTATTGAAAAACAAAAAAAGGAAAAAATAAATATAGAACACAGCCAATCGCTGCCCAATATACCATGGGAAGAAAAGCCCAGGAATTGTAAAGGGGTGGTTTGGCGTTATAGCAATAATCCAATAATACCTCGGGACTTACTACCCGAATCAAACAGCATTTTTAATAGCGCAGTTGTTCCTTATCATGGTGAATTTGCCGGCGTATTCCGCTGTGATGATATTCGACGTAAAATGAATCTGCACGTTGGCAGAAGCAAAGATGGTATTAATTGGCAAGTTGATGAAAAGCCAATTAAATTTATTTGTGAAGATACTGATATTGCAACATTTAAATATGGTTATGATCCGCGTGTTTGCTGGATTGAGGATCGCTACTATGTTACTTGGTGCAATTGGTATCATGCGCCAACAATAGGAGCCGCATATACTTTTGATTTTAAGACATTTTATCAGCTTGAAAATGCATTTTTGCCATTTAACCGCAATGGTGTTTTGTTTCCAAGAAAGATAAATAATAAATATGTTATGTTAAGCCGTCCGTCGGGACCGGGATCAAATGAATTTGGTGATATTTATTGCAGCCAGAGTCCTGATTTTTGCCATTGGGGTAAACATAGATTTGTAATGGGCGTTGTCGAAGATTTATATTGGCAAAGCACAAAGATAGGGCCAGGCCCGGTACCAATTGAAACCAAAGACGGCTGGCTTTTGATTTATCATGGCGTTTTAACGTCGTGTTCTGGATTCCATTACAGTTTCGGTGCAGCACTGCTCGATATTGATGAGCCATGGAAAGTAAAATATCGTGCTGAACCATACATCTTATGCCCGCAGGAACCATACGAATTAATGGGTGATGTGCCCAACGTCGTATTTCCATGTGCAACCTTGTATGATGTTCCCACCGGCAGGATTGCTATTTATTATGGATGCGCAGATACCGTAACGGGTCTGGCTTTCTGTCAGATTGATGAACTCGTTGAATTCATAAAAAAATATTCAATGAAAAATTAGAATTGTTGGGCTAAAACAGTCATGCAAATAATGGATTGGATAATACTGTGTATTGTTGTTGCCGGCCTGGCGGTAAGTGCATATACTACAAAAAAACATATCAAAAGCGCAGCATCATTTTTGGCCGCAAACAGATGTGCTGGAAGATATCTTTTAACTATGGCAGAAGGTATGGCTTGTTTTGGAGCCATTACGGTACTAGCGGAATTTCAGAGATATTATACAGCCGGATTTGGAGCGGTTTGGTGGGGATTAGCTACTTGGCCAATTTTTATGGTTATCTCAATGTCTGGTTGGATTGTTTATCGTTACAGGCAAACTAAAGCGATGACAATGGCTCAATTCTTTGAAATGAGGTATAGCAAAAGATTCAGGATTTTCGCAGGCATACTTGCGGTATCAGCAGGGCTTTTAAATTATGGTGTTTTTCCTGCTATAGAAGCAAAATTCTTTATTTATTTTTGTAATATTCCGCAATATACAATTTCATTAGGCGGGCTGGATGTTAATGTTACGATGGGTTGTATTATGGCCGCCATATTAATTGTTTCACTTGTATTTACGCTGTTTGGCGGGCAAATATCTGTGCTTATCACGGATTTTTTACAGGGGCAATTTGTAAACATTGTCTTTTTAATAATCATGATTGTTCTGATATTGCGCTTTAATTGGAATGATATTGTTCAGTCGCTTCAGGTAGTTGAAACCGGCAAGTCGATGTTTAATCCATTTGATCAAAAACAGGTTGCTAATTTTGCAATGCCGTTTTTTCTAATGAATGCTGCTTTTAATATTTATTGCTATATGGCATGGCAGGGATCACAGGGTTGCTACTGCGCAGCAAAGAATCCTCATGAGGCTCGTATGAGCCGGATTATTTCAACCTGGCGTTCAGGTGTTATTTGGGTTGTTGTACCTTTAATTTCTGTGTGTGCCTGCGTCTTGCTTAAAGGGAATTTGCTGCCATCTGCAGCCGAAAATGTGAGGACCGGGCTTGCAAGTGTAAGTCAAAATGTTCAGGAACAAATTCGAGTACCAATGGTTTTACGTGAGATTCTACCGGCTGGAATAGTTGGTTTGTTTTGTGCGACAATGCTTGCAGCTTCTATCGCTACCCATCAGGTCAGCTTGCATTCCTGGGGCAGTATTTTTGTTCAGGATGTTTTGATGCCATTGCGGAAAAAAGCCGGACATCTTGAACCACAGCAGCATCTTAAATTGCTTCGAATCAGTATATGTTTCGTAGCAGTTTTCGTTTGGTTTTTCGGTATGATCTTCCCAATGAGAGATTATATATTAATGCTGCTATATTCAACAGGTGCTATTTTTCTCGGAGGTGCCGGTGCTGTAATAGTTGGAGGTTTGTACTGGAGAAAAGGAACGACTGCCGGTGCTTGGGCAGCAATGATTATCGGCTCTGCTTTGTCATTGTGCGGCATAGTACTGAAAAATATGTTATGGCACGCATTGGTTCCATCATTAAAGATTAAATTTGCAGCTGTAGAGTGGGTGCAGAAATTGCCATCTGAATTTCCTTACGATGGTGTGCAAATGTCGTTCGCGACATCAATAATTGCAATCCTGGCATATATCTTTGTAAGTTTATGTACTAAAGTTAAACCCGGCTTCGACCTGGATAAAATGCTGCATCGCGAAAAATCTAATCCGAAAATAGAAAAGAAAAAACTATTCTGGAAAGGTAAAAGTATTTCTGAAATATTGGGAATCACGTCTGAATTCACATTTTTTGATAAATTCATCTACTATAGCTTTATTCTTTGGAGCTTAACTTTTTTTACAGTATTTGTTATAGGAACTATAGTAGCGATTTTTTGGAAAACAACTGACGCAGGATGGGCCAAATACTGGTTAATCCATTTTGGGTTTCTTGGAATTATTGGCGTAATAAGCACTATATGGTTTTTAGTAGGTGGTTTCAGAGATGCGTTTGATCTCTTTAAATCACTTAAGACAATGAAAATTGATATGAAGGATGATGGAACTGTGGATTCAGGCAGTACGGAAGCGAATTTAAAGGATAATAATAATGAAGAGGATAGAGCGGCTGCTGTAAATATACAGGAGAATATTAAATGATGTCTTTCTCTGATGATTTTATTTGGGGCGCAGCTTCTGCAGCCTTTCAAATAGAAGGTGCAACTTCTGAAGATGGGCGAGGATTATCTGTCTGGGATATGATGTGCAGCAAGCCAGGTGCCATATATCAAAATCAAAATGCTGATATTGCATGTGATCATTACCATGGATACAAAGAAGATGTTCGCCTTATGAAAGAGATAGGCTTGAAAGCATACAGGCTGTCACTTTCTTGGCCCAGGCTTTTACCTTCAGGTACCGGCAAAGTAAATCCCGCAGGGCTTGAGTTTTATAACAATCTGATTGATGAATTACTTGCAAATGATATTGTGCCTTTTGTTACTTTATTTCACTGGGATTTTCCACTTGAACTATATTGTCGAGGCGGTTGGTTAAATCCCGAAAGTCCAATTTGGTTCAAAGATTATACATCAGTTGCAGTTGAACATTTTTCCGATCGTATAAGAAATTGGATAACTCTAAATGAGCCTCAAACTTTTGTCGGCCAAGGGCATCAATTGGGTATTCATGCGCCAGGCGAAAAATACAACTTAAAAGAAGTATTGCGTATTGGGCATAATGTTCTTCTTGCGCACGGCAGGGCAGTTCAGGTCATTCGCGAAAATGCAAAACTTACTCCAAATATAGGCTATGCACCTGTAGGTGTCATTAATATGCCTGCTTCTGATTCACAAGCTGATATTGATGCTGCAAGAAGAGCGACGTTTAATATTCCATCGGAGTCTTGTTGGAATAGTGCATGGTGGATGGATCCGGTATTTTTAGGACAATATCCTGAAAGCGGTTTAAAATTATATAGCGGCAATCTTCCTAAGATAAATTCGGGGGATATGGGAATTATTAGTACCCCGGTAGATTTTTGCGGTGCAAATATTTATCATGGAACATACACTGCGGCAGACTCGTGCGATAATCCTTTAGATGTTAAACCATACGAGGGTTCTCCATTAACTGCAATGGAATGGCCTATCACTCCCGATGGTTTATATTGGGGGCCAAAGTTCTTATATGAACGTTACAAAAAGCCAATATATATTACTGAAAACGGAATGGCTAACCTTGATTGGCCTAGTTTAGATGGGAAAGTGCATGATCCGCAGAGAATCTATTTCATTAGCCGTTATCTTTCTAATCTCAAGAAAGCACATGCTGAAGGTATTCCCGTCAAAGGATATTTTTATTGGTCTTTAAGCGATAATTTTGAATGGACATTTGGTTATAGTAAACGTTTTGGTTTGATATACGTTGATTATCGAGACCAAAGACGCACCCTAAAAGATTCTGCATTTTGGTATAAAAATATAATTCTTTCCAACGGGCTCAATCTCTGATTTTTAAATTAATAGCATGTATTTTTTAAACATATATAATCGTGCGCAATCGGTTGCGCGTGATATGGTAACAGTTGTTGTCCCCACAAAAAGGAGGCGCATTATGTTTAGCTTAAAATTTAGATATTATATCTCGATGCTGCTGCTTTGTTATTGTATGGAAACTGCAAGTGCTATATCTCAACTAGATGATTCATTTGAATCACCAACTCGTCAAACTCGAGAGGCAAGTGCTTTACCCGAAAGCTGGAATTTGGAGCAGTTTGGATATAGCGATGGTTATTATGCTCATGGGCCAGACACATATAACCAGATTCCTCCTAAAGATGGGTCGCAATTGTTTGTAACCAGGAGATATGGTATTTGGCAGAACACAGGAATTAAGTTACAGGCCGGAAGCAATTATAAAATAAGTGTTTTCGCTGTATCTGAATTTAGCAGAGCTGCAGGTTTCCGTATGAGTTTTTGTGTTGCTTCCGACCCACAAGCTGCATCTTTGTGCGACCAAATTGCTGAAGCTAATTATGCACCGCCGATTTTCACTAGCGGTTGGCCAGAAACAGCGTATACGTTGGAATATAATTGTACAGCTGCAAATGCAGGTAAATATCTACAGGTTTTGCTCTATACATCTGCCAATGATACCATTTGGTTCGACATGTTAAAAGGAAACTTTTACAGTAATTTAAATATTTCCACAAAGCCAAAAACAATATTGGATCAATCATGGCTTGGTGAATGTGGCATTCAGAGCAGTACATACTTATATATTCAGGATACGACTGATACTGCATGTGGAGACTTAGTAGAAGATTTTTTAAAAGGACGATTTGGAATAGACCTTGTCAGAACTACAAGCGATCCCGGTACTTCGGCCAATGCTATTCTTCTCAAACGCAACAGCGTGTCTGAACCCAATGTAGGTCAATACTCTATAGCTATCGATCAGAATCAAATTGTGATTACCGGCCATGACAATCGCGCAATTTGGAATGGCGTAGGGACACTATTTAGATTGCTAAAAGATGATAGATTGCAATTGGAGAATGGTATCTTTAAAATACCACAAGTTGTAATTCATGATTGGCCCGCAGCCACTGCTATGAGAGGTATTAATCTGCAGATGGGAATGCACGATGTAGATTCAACAAAACGTCTTATTGATGTGGTTTTTGAGCAACACCTTGACACGATTGTTTTGGAAATAGGTGGTTATTGGTTAAATGGTATTAGAGATCCTGAATCTATTTCCACTGCTTATACACGTGATCAAATTCGAGAATTGGTTATTTATGCCAAAGCTCGCGGCATGACTGTTATTCCAGGTATGAACTTGCTTGGGCATACCGAACGTGCGCCTAACTGGTATAGCAAGTTAGATAATGGTATCAATATGATTGATCCAAGAAATTATACCCTAATAGATCAATTGCTTAAACAGATCAAATTCGATTTTGGTTCTCCTCAATACTTCCATGCTGGAATGGATGAGTGTTTGGGAGCAGTTAGCGCAAACGCAATTGAACTCGGTAAAACAGAAAAGCAAACTATCCTCGACCATATTATTGATGTAAATAATATTTGTAACAAATATGGCATGAAAATGATAATTTGGCATGACATGCTTGTGAACGAGAGTGAGGTAACTGATGGTGTTACTAATGGTAGTGCGGCACCTGATGGTACTGCTGGTGCACGTACAATAATACCTAAAGGTATTTTAATTAATATATGGGATTATAGCATAGATGGTGGATTAGAAGTGGGGCAACTGTTTGATGCAGCCGGGTTGACCTCTATCGTGAGTGGCTGGTTGCCTGTTGGGGTTACGAAATGTTCGACTGTTGCCTTGGATAATAATCGAGCTATGATAACAACAACATGGAGTGATGTATGCACCGATCCTAATTGGGACTCATATTCATTGTTTTCACATGAGCATTATAGTCGTATTTTGTCGGGAGCCTGTAATTGGAGCTGGTATCGACCTGGCACTACGTGCGGAGTATACGGATCATATTTCGATCAATCTCTTGTGAGTTTAATTACTAGATGGGAACGTCAGCACAAAACTGTTGGTAATTATCAAATGATTGATATTTCTTCTGTCGGTGCCTATGGAGATGCTGGCGATGATGCTGTTGAAATGGTTAATTCCATTTACTATAATATGCCTCATATAGATAATGTTGTTTCACTTGGTGGGATACCTTTTAAAATTAGCACAACTGACTATGCTGAAATGCAAAGCTGTTTTAGCGGCCAATTTAATGCAAGTGACTATCAAAAATCAGCAAATTACAAATTTCATGTAATTATACCTGGTATACGCGAGTTTGATGTTAATGACTTGGATAATACTCCATTAGAGGATCAAAGAGTAATCTATACAAATCTTAAAAGAAGGACAGGAGGTGGTATTTACGGATGTGAAGCTACTGTGGTAAATGGAAAAATGTATGTGCTTCGTGATTTTGATTCGGGAGATAGTCGTGTCCCGCGGAATGGTTATGTAATTGGTGCGCATGGTAACAGTAGGGACTTAATATGGAATATAGAAACAGGAACTCCAATAATTGTTCAACGTAGATATTCAGATCACAACGAAATAGCTTTTGTTACTAATAATAGAACGCCAGTGCAACGAGGTACGATAAGTATTGCAATGAATCACACTGCATCTAAACTTATCTTTCTGCATACCACACCATATGCAGTTGTAAGGGGTCAGAAAATTGGCAGCTATATGATACATTATTCGGACAGTTCCGAGGTGAATGTACCTGTCATTTTTGGCAAAAATATTGGTGCATTTAACGAGACAACAGGATTGTACGATGCCAATACGATCACTAATATGTGGCTTGCATATAGCAATTATGGTCATGTAGATGCAAATTCAACATTAGTAGAATCTTTGTATGCGTTCGAATGGGTAAATCCATCGCCTTCTAAAACTATTACTCAAATTCGAATGGTTCCCAATGCTTCTACTGCCGAAACAGGTTGGATATTGTTAGCTCTTACATCAGACAGCTTATGGTATTCAGGGAAAGAACCAGGCAAAGCATCTGTTCATTATCCGGCAGTTTCTGCAACCGATGCAAATGTTGGTGGTAATTTATTTTGGGCAAACAATCGTGATACCAGTTCTTTTGATATTTATTTTGGCAACACTCTTAATGCCGTTTTTAATGCAACAACTGCTTCTGCTGAATATAAAGGCAATCAGACTGCGGCATCCAAATCGGTGGGGCCTTTAACGAATGGGTCAACTTATTATTGGCGTATTGATCCAGAGAATGATGGATATACAACAAAAGGCTCTGTTTGGCAATTTACTACTCCTGCTGTTACTGGACAAGCCACTACACCAAACCCAGCTAATGCGGCTACCGGTGTAAATATTTGGCCTATGTTTTCATGGACTGTCGGATTTAACTCGCAATCGCATGATGTATATTTTGGCACAACACAGACTAGCGTTAACAATGCTACGCGTACATCGACTGAATTTAAAGGAAATCAGGATGGTACGGTATTTAATTTGCCAATCAACCTGGTAAATGGATCATTTGAATTGCCTGTACGGGCAACACGTCAACAGTATGCGTTGCCGGACAATTGGAACCTCGAGCAGTTTGGCTATAGTGATGGAGATTATCAGCATGGCCCCGATACGTATAGCCAAATACCTGCAAAAGATGGTACCGAACTTGTCGCAATTCGACGTTACGGAATTTGGCAGAATACAGGTATCCAAATGCAGCAGGGTGTTAAGTATAATATTCAGGTCTACGCTGCTTGTGAAGCAAATGCCCAAGACAGTTTTGGTATATCTTTGTTTTCCGCAGGTATTCCAAATGCAACTGCAAAGGACAAGCTTTTGGCTGACTGTAAATTTACTCCACCAGTATTTACTGATGGATGGTTAACTGCACCATTTACATTAGAATATATTGCTAAAGCTGCTGATGCAGGCAAATTCATTCAGGTAATGTTTTATTCCAATCCTTCACAAAATAAGACAATTTGGCTTGATGCGGCCGGTTATCCTAAATTATTGGCTAATACAAATTATTATTGGCGTGTAGATGAAATTGGTAATGGCGGTACTACAAAAGGTTCTGTATGGAGTTTTACAACCGCACCTTCGCCAGGTCAGGCATCGGGTCCGAATCCTGCTAATTCAGCTACTGGCATCAGTATTGATCCAACGTTATCATGGTCTGCTGGTTCAAATGCGCAATCTCATGATGTTTATTTCGGAACGAGCCAGTCAGCAATTAATGCAGCAAGTCGTGTTTCTGCTGAATTTCAATGTAATCAGACCGATTTGTCTTTTAAAAGGCCTGTTGCTTTGATGGACGGATCGTTTGAGTATCCAGTTCTAGCAACACGTCAACCATATGCTTTACCTGACAATTGGAATTTGGATCAATTTGGTTATAGTGATGGTTTTTATGCATTGGGGCCAGATACTTACAATCAGATAGTCCCAAAAGACGGTGGTCAATTATTTGTGGTACGAAGATATGGAATATGGCAAAACACTGGTATTCTCATGCAGCAGGGTGTAAAATATAGCGTTTCAATTTATGCTGCAGCAGAGTATTCTATAGCTAACAGTTTGGGAATGTCTATGTATGCAGCAACTTCTGCCAATGCGGTTGCTTATGGAACATTTTTGACTGATGGAATATTTAGTCCACCAGTTTATACAAGTGGATGGTCAGATTTGCCATTTACTTTAGAATATGTTTGCACTTCCGAGCAAGCAGGTAAATATCTCCAAGTATTGCTTTATTCCAACCCTGCTGTGAATAATGCCGTTTGGGTTGATGCTGCTGGCTCACCTAATTTGTTGCCTAATACAGCTTATTACTGGCGAATTGATGAAGTTGGCAATGGGGGCACAACAGAGGGCACGGTTTGGAGTTTCACTACAGCCCCAGTGCCTGGAACAGCAACCAGTCCAACTCCTGCAACCAACGCGACAGGTGTATCTATGACTCCGCTTCTCAATTGGACAGCAGGCAGCGGTACTACTTCACATGATGTTTATTTCGGTATTAATGAAACCAGCGTTACAAATGCAACACGTGCTTCGGCGGAATTTAAAATTAATAAAGCTGATCCCAACTATTTGCCGGGAACACTTAACTTAAATACGACATATTATTGGCGTATTGATGAAGTTGGCAATGGCGGTACAACAAAAGGCACAACATGGAGTTTTACAACAAGTAACGGTCCACCAACATTTGTTAATTCAGGCGCTATAACATCTAATGCCGCAGCTATAACCCCAGCATTGCCGGCAAGTATTTCTTCTGGAGATATTTTACTGCTGTTCGTTGAAACCGCTAATCAAGGAGTCACAATCAGCAATCAAAACGGCGGAACATGGGCACAAGTTACTTATCAGGGCACAGGAACAGCCGGCAGCACTACAGCAACCAGACTTACAGTTTTCTGGTCAAGATATAACGGTAATCAAGGCGCACCAACAACATCAGACTCAGGCGATCATCAGATCGGCAGGATAGTAGCGGTTCGTCAAGGCGTTGCTGCCTATGGCATACCATGGAATGTTACGGGCGGTGGTGTTGAAACTACATCTGATACCAGTGGCTCAATTCCGGGAGCAACAACAACAGTTGCCAACACACTGATTGTGGCGGCTGATACAGGTAATCTTCCAGACGCTATTGGTACCTCAAATTTTGCAAGTTGGACAAACGCTAATTTAACAAGTCTGACTGAACGAGTCGATAATACTCGGGACTCTGGCAATGGCGGTGCTATAGGAGTAGTTACAGGTATAAAAGCGGCAGCAGGTGCTTATGGCAATACGACGGTTACACATGCCTCGGCAGCAATTAAAGGCATGATAAGTATTCCGATTAAACCTTGATTCAATAATCAGGCAGATACAGTAACTTTTCATCTTCTTGGTTATTGGCACTATAATTATAACAATGGTCAGGCATGGCTATTTTGTGCGTCATGCCTGACTATGTTGTAGTGCAAAGTAATTATGTTAGAACTTTTTAACGTTTATTTTATATTTCCATATTAATACAAAAAAACAAAAATGGAACGCAATCGAATGGGCAATTTGTATAACCAAAAATTAAATCAAGGAATCGGAAAATGCCTTTAATGTCAACATGTCTGGCAAGATTAGGAAGCCGTTTCAGCTTTATTTTTGACCCTGTTCGTATGAATGTACATTACGGAACATTGGGTTTGCTATATCAGTCAATAGGCGAAATGAATGTTAGCGTTGAAGACGATAGCGGAAATATTGCGTCGTTGCCATTTACTAAAAAAGAGAAATCATTTTTCATAGTTGATCAATATCAAAAAATGTGTTCTCTTACCTTTGAGGCATTTAGCCCTTTACACGGCATAAAATTAATTACTAAAATAGTAGCACCATTTTGGCCCCAAGACGAAAAAACAAGCATAATCCCTGCATATATTATAAACTTCAAAATACAAAAACTTCGAAGAGTGAGATGGACAAAGTCTTCTAATAAAGCAACGTTCAGAGGATTTCTTAAGTTTGGAATAATAGTTCCAAACGCTCAATATCAGTTTGAAGATAATTTGATAAGAATGACATATCCTGTAAGCGTTGCAGGCAACTATTCAACCGGAGAGGGCGGTGAACAATTTGAATTTTCACAGGAGAAACGAAAAAATAAATGCGCCGGAATAAGTAGTGATATGATCATGCCGCTAATTGGTGATTGGACAACAGCAGATGATTGTTTAAAAATACCGTTTGATCTGAATGCCCAAGAGGAACAAAACTTCAGCATAGGATTGTGCAGCTATTGTGATTCACCGTTGTTTGAACGTTTTGGTAAAGCAATGCAATTAAAGTACATATCATTATGGAAGAATGTTGATGAAGTCGGAGATTATTTGAAATCGCATTATGATGAATTGATAACAAAGACCGAGTTATTTGAATCAATATGGGTAAGTAGTTCACTTTCTGCATCTGCCAAAAATCTGTCAGCATTAAGTTTTCAAAGCTACCTAATGAATACAATGTGGTGTACAGATGATGTCAAGGACTGGTTTAGCGTTTGGGAGGGTTCCTGCGGATATAATTCTACTGTGGATGTTACATACAATGAAGCTCTTTTCTATTTTTCATGCTGGCCGCAATTACTAGAAATGATATTTGATGAATGGCCAGATCACGTTAAAACAAATAGTAACCAGGCCACAAAAGCTGCTGGAGCTATTCTTGAACATGATATGGGGTTCGGCTGGACAGCTAACGGGCAAAGCTATCATCATCAAATGCCGGTAGAAGAGAATTCCAATTTCCTTTTGCTTTTGTATGCTTATGCAAAATGGTTCGGCAAAGAATCATTATTCAATAAATACAGCCATTCGATCAAGTTACTAACAGAATATCTTTTGTGCGCAGATACAAAGGGCAATGGTTTTCCAGACATAGGCACTGCCAATACTATTGATGATGCGAATCCCGCTGTACAATATGGGCGAGATAATGTCTATCTTGGTATTAAGCGTTTAGCGGCGCTTCATTCGGCGGGAAGGATATTTGAATATCTGAATGATTCATTATTATCCAATGAGTGTAAGAAGAATGTGGCTTTGGCAATTGACACTCTAAGCAAAAATTGGCTTGGGGATCATTGGGGCGTATGTCTGGACAAATCAGCAAAAGGACTTGTCGATTGCTGGGCAGGAAGTAATTTAAATTGTGATACATTGCCAGGATGGGATGCATATAGCATATACACGTCTAACGGATTGCTGTACCTAATGATGATAGATGATATGCCTCCGTTGAATATAGAAAAACTTCGTACAGATATTGTCAATTCGTTTTCAAAAACATTAAGCGAATATGGATGCGGACACAGCAGTTTAGATAAAAACAATGTTTGGGTATCAATGAATGTCTGGCGGGATTGTATAGCAGGATACTTAGGTGAAAATCTTCTATCGAATTGCGACCGATACTGGAATATGCAGGTATTTGCGAATTCATTAGGTTCTGAAAAGCCAAACTGCTTTTCGGAAACATATCTGAATAATAATCTTGTTTGGTATCCTAGAAATGCTGCTGTTTTTGGCATTCTCTTTGGAATGTTGAGACTCAAAATAAATGGACCAAATGCAATTATATGCCCCTTGAATGTTGGATGTTGGCCTATTATTCCGCTGACAGATTGGCAAAATATGAAAATACTTTTTGTACGTGTTGATAAAGCGGATCAAAACCAAACATTAAATATTCGGACGGATACTAATGACAACAAATCACCGTTTTTTATTTTAAATAGCTGTAATGATAAAAAAAATTGAGGTAACAAATATATGAAAAATAATAAAAACAACAATTGCTCACTTTCCTGCAAGTTATATGAATATGCGAAAAGCCGTATCCCAGGCGGGACACAGCTTTTGAGCAAACGACCGGAAATGTTTTTGCCGGGACTATGGCCTGCATATTTCAGCAAAGCTAAAGGGTGTGAATGCTGGGATTTGGATGACAGACACTATTATGATATGACAACCAATGGTATAGGCGCATGTCTGCTTGGTTTTGCAGATTCTGATGTGTCAGAAGCTGTTATAAAACGTGTACAGGATGGTTCGATGTGCACGCTGAATCCACCCGAAGAAGTTGAACTAACTGATATGCTATGTGAAATTCATCCATGGGCTTCGCAGGTAAGATTTACTCGCACAGGAGGGGAAACGGGCGCAGTTGCTGTTAGAATCGCACGTGCAACAACTAAAAGATCGATAGTTGCTGTATGCGGTTATCATGGTTGGCAGGATTGGTATATAGCTGCTAATCTTGGCGATAATGATAGTTTGGATGGTCATTTACTGCCGGGATTAAATCCTGCCGGTGTTCCTCGAGAACTGAAAGGCACAACGGTAACTTTCAAGTACAATGACAAACAGCAATTTGAGGAAATTGTCAGGAAATATGGTGATAATTTGGCCGCTGTCATAATGGAGCCTGCTCGCTACAAAGATCCTGAATCAGGATTTCTTGAATTTGTGAGAGATAAAGCACACCAATGCGGTGCGTTATTAATTTTTGACGAAATTACGATTGGCTGGCGTCTTGTGTTGGGAGGCAGTCATTTGAAATTCGGCGTGAATCCAGATATTGCGATTTTTGCCAAGGCTTTGGGAAATGGTCATCCGATAGGAGCCGTTATTGGGACGAAAGAAGCTATGCAGGGCGCTCACACTAGTTTTATTAGCAGTACATATTGGACAGAATCTGTTGGTCCGGCAGCGGCAATTGCAACTTTAAATAAAATGAAGAAGATTAGTGTTCCTGCTCATATTGGAAATGTTGGGCACAAACTTATGCAAGCCTGGCAAAAAACGGGAGAAAAATATAATTTGAAAATAGAGACAGGCAATTGTTATCCTGCGCTGGCTCATTTTAAATTTTGCCATAATCAAAGTAATGAACTTAAAACACTATTTACCCAATTGATGCTTGAAAAAGGTTTTCTTGCGGGAACAGTTGTTTATCCGACTATGGCACATAATGAAAAAATAATTTCGTTATATGAACAAGCATTGGATGACGTTTTTCATAAAACAGCAACTGTTGTATCCGAAAATAGAATATCGGAATCCCTTCTGGGACCTGCAGCACACACTGGCTTTGCAAGGCTTACAAATTAAAGAAAGGTTTTAGAATGAATAATAAATTAACGGGAATTATAACTGCATTGCCGACACCTTTGCTGGCTAATGAAGATGTTGATACTAAATCATTGAAGAAACTCATTGATCATGTAATCTCACAAGGTGCAAACGGAATATTTGTTCTTGGCAATATGGGTGAAGGGCCGGCGTTGCTTGATTCTCAAAAGCTTATCGCTGTTAAAACAGCTGTCGAGCATGTCAATAAACGAGTGCCCGTTCTTACCGGCATAGCGGAAGTGTCGCCGAGAAGAATGATTGAATTGGGGAAAAAGGTGAAAGAATATAATCCGGATTATATGGTACTAACCACTCCATTTTATTACCGCTTTCCTCACCCTGATAGTTTGTTTGGTGCAATTGAGAAAGTTGCTAAAGAACTTGACTATCCGGTTGTCTTCTATCATTGCCCGGGAGCGACGGGAAATAAAGTTAGTCTTGACACGCTGATAAAGATAATGCAGGTCCCGCAAATGAAAGCGATTAAGGATTCCAGTTGTGATATGTATCTGTTTGCTGAACTTTTACGTCGATATCCTGATAGAAATAACAGACCTTGTCAGATATTACAGGGCGATGAAAGTGTCTATGACATAAGTTTGTTGATGGGGGCCGATGGTGTAATAACCGGCGGCGGTACTGCGTTTGTAGACACTCTTGTTAAACTTTATAACGCGGCGATACTTGAAAAAGACCAGCTAAAGGCGTTTAAACTTCAGCAACAGTTCCGTAATGATATGGATGCAATGCTTGGCCCTGATCTTTTAACAGACTGGATGTATGCGATAAAGAGCAACCTTAAGGAAAAAGGTTTGATAGATAATAATGTTATTTTTCCGTTTATGAAACGAAAGAGATAACTGGATATGTCTGATAAGATAAAAGTTTTAGATTATAAGCAATCTGATAATGAATATCTGCACAAAGATTTTCACGGTGCGTTATGTTATGCCATAAAATACATTGATGAAAGATATGGTTTTGAGGCAACAAATAACTATCTTCAAATGGTTGGTAAGAATATTTATCCACCATTAATTGCACGAATAAAAAAAGATGGTTTAGTTGCATTAGTTTTACATTTTAAAAATATTTTTGAACTTGAAGGAGGAAAGGTCGAGATTGTTTATGGCGGCAACAGACTTACCATAAAAGTTCATGAGTGCCCTGCGATTAAACATCTTCGAAAAACAAAACAGCTTTATACCCATCGTTATTGCGAAACAACGGTACAGATCAATAAAGCTATTTGCCAAGCCGCTGACTATAATTGCACGTGCGCATATAAACCAGGCCAGGCACAATGCGTTCAACAATTCTGGGGTACGGAGTAATTTATGATTTCATGTATTGAATTTATTCCTGCTTATAGTGAATTATTTAAATTTCTTGAACAAAAAGGTGGCAAACAGGCTGTTATCACTTTTTGGGAGCATCTGTCTGACTCGTTCCTAAACAATCTTCGTGATCTGGCAGCTAAGAAGGGGCTTGCAGGCTGTTTTGAATATTGGAGCCATAGTCTTTCTGAAGAGGCTGCTGATTTTAAAATGACTTTGGACGAAGAAAATAATATTTTCACTATCGAAATGCGTAAATGTCCAAGCAAAGGCAGACTCATGGAAGCAAAGCATTTAAAACCATATCATGCCTACTGTGAACATTGCGATTTGCTTTATAGGCGTGTGCTTGAGCCGCTTGGATTTGAATACAACATTGATCTTAGTGATTGCGAGAATGCCGCGTGTAAACTTGTTATTAAAGCAAAGAAATAGGAATATAAAATGCATGTTAATAATTTATTGAGCTTAAAAGATAAAGTAATTTTGATCACCGGCGGAAGGGGTTTGTATGGAAGCAGTATGCTCGAAGCCCTGGCCGAAGCGGATGGTAAAGTAATTACCGCTTCACGTTCTCTCAATAATGCTCAAAAACTTGTTAATGAGATGAGAAGTAGAGGATTGGATGTTTATGCTAAATATGTTGATCAGGCAGACCATGATTCAATAGTAAAATTGAAGTCTGAAATACAATCAGAATTCGGCGGCCTTGATGTATTCATTAACAATGCTGTTGCAAGACCTATGAGGAAATATACGGACGAATTAGAAAAATTCGCCGAGTCAATGCGTATCAATGCGACCGGTATGTTTGATATAACTCGTGAAATGGCTGATTTAATTGCCAAAAAGGACGGTGGAACAATTATAAACATTGCTTCTATGCAGGGAATGTTCGGCGCTGATTTTAAGCTGTACGAAGGCACAGAAATGGACTCACCGCCTGATTATCATTTTCATAAAGGCGGTATGATAGCTTTAACGAAATATCTTGCAAGAAAACTTGCACCTCAAAAAATAAGAGTTAATTGTATAAGTCCCGGCGGCCTGTTTTCAAATCAGCCTGAACCTTTTTTATCACGATACAAAAACAAAGTCCCTCTTGGTCGAATGGCCGGCCCCGATGATATAAAAGGGCTAATTGTATTTCTTGCGTCTAACGCGAGTGCTTATATTAATGGCGAAAATATCCTGATGGATGGCGGTTTGCATTCATAATGCAGTGAGTGTGTTGGTTTTAATGATATCCGACCAACTTTATCGCAACTCTGCAGCGCCGAAAAATGAGCGCTGCACCAGGCGCTGCAGCATACAGCCGCGAGGGCTCGCAAGGCTTCGCAATTCAAATTCTAGAAGCCGGATTTAAGCCTTTATTTTGCGAAGGCTTGCGACGGGGTGCGATGATATGCGAGGCGGTGCGAAGTGATATCCAATGAGCGATACAAGACTCGGATTGAGGACTCGGATTAGGTTTACGTAACATCCGTTCTATTCGCAAGTTACAATTTTTCAAAAAAAGCCTTTTTTCCAATGGCAGGTGTATTATAATTTTTCTTTTTAGAAATAAAGGTTTTTATGAAACTTCGTCCCTGGACAATGATGTTAACTATGCTTGCAGGCTGGATAAATCAGCATCAGCAGGATGTGATTGAATATTTAAAGGCTGAAAATGCTATACTAAAAGAAAAGCTTGGCAAAAAGCGTTTAATTCTTTCTGACGAACATCGCAGAACATTAGCTGTATTAGCTAAGAAAATCAGTCGTAAAGCTTTAGATGAAATATGCGGCATATTTTCGCCCGAAACTTTGCTCAAATGGCATCGTGATCTTATTGCCCGTAAATATGATGGCAGCAAGTGCCGTAAATATGGTAGACCTCAAATATCAGATGAACTTCGAAAGCTTATAATTAAATTGGCCAGACAAAATCGCGGATGGGGTTATCCTCGCATTGCGGGTCAATTAGAATATCTTGGTTTCATAGTATGTCCAAGAACAATAGCAAGCATATTAGCAAAAGAAGGCTTAGAGCCGCAGCCGGATAGAGCAAAGAAAACAACGTGGGCGGAATTTGTAAAGATACATTGGAAATCACTTAGCGCAATCGATTTTTTTCATGGTGCGACCTGCAAAGTCGTTCTGAATGACTGTAAGGCATTTAAAAAGTTAATAATTGACTTTACCTGCTGTTCTGCCAGCAGTAGCCTACCCG
>MHYA01000046.1:0-1119 GCA_001825675.1 Planctomycetes bacterium GWF2_42_9
TTTTCGAATACTGCCATCATTACTGCGTGCCGTCAATCTAAAACTGAATACTGTATACACCATAACATATGGATTTGTATATATAAAACAAGACCGGATAGGTCTTTTTGTGGCTGTGCAATTGTGTCTGGCAGAAATTACTATATGTGGAGACTTGACAGAAACGGCTGGCTCTGATAGAAAATAGTACTTCGGGCGCTTAGCTCAGCGGGAGAGCACTGCCTTCACACGGCAGGGGTCACTGGTTCAATCCCAGTAGCGCCCACCAATAAAAACAAAGGCTTAGCTGATTTAGCTAGGCCTTTTTATTTTCCGGTGAAATAAATTAAGTCCACATTAAGTCCAAAGTGGTGCTTTTGTATTCTTTGGGATGATCCTTACTTCACCCCTTCCTCGCGAAATGCTCTTCCAAAACCCTGATTAAAAATAGCGACTTATTCCCACCAGCAGTTGCAAGTGCCTCTGAATCGATCTTGCTGATCAGATTCAAGGGCAAATGGAAGCTCACCAGTTTTGACTCTGGCTTCGTTTTCGGCCTACCTCGCCCCATGGTCGGGGCTTTCGCCTCGACCGCCGCAGGGGCGGCCTCAGGCTTCTTGTTTGCTGTATCCAGCATTCCTTCTTCTCTCATCAAATCTGATAAACTTGGTTTTGCCATATCATCCTCCTATACAGTTATTTTATAACATTACTTATTATTACTAAATTTCAAGAATACGAGAGACCTCTTCAGCCAAAAGCCCAATTTCCTGGGCTGCTGGGCTCTCGGGCGCATACTGTGACACGCCCAGGCCGACGGCTGCTGACTCCGCAAATGCAACTCTGAGGGTCAACGTCGCTTCGCTGACCGGTCCCCAGGCCGCCAGCGCGCTTCTTAATTCCCTGCCTGCGGCAGTGTTATGTTGCACCCGATTTGGGACCAGTAGGAACCGCTTCGACGGGTTAAAGTCGAGGGCTTCACGGCAGATCGATACTGCCCCTTTCGTCGCAGACAAGTCGACAACCGATGGCCCGGTGGGGATCAGAAGCAGGTCTGCCCTTATTGCCGCGCGAAGAGAGATTGCCTCAAGCGCAGGCGGAAGATCGATGATGATCACGTCAGCCTCGATCGCCTCCAAC
>MHYA01000046.1:1125-1405 GCA_001825675.1 Planctomycetes bacterium GWF2_42_9
CGCAGGTTTCGGCCGTCGCCGTCCGCGGCTACAGTATGAGCTTCAACGCCTATGCCACCGTTACCACGTTTGATCCAGATCGTGGCGCTGCCCTGCGGGTCCGCGTCCGCCACCGCGACGCGGAGGTGGGGGTGCATTGATGCGAGAGCTGCCGACAGGTGTACCGTTGTGGTTGTTTTACCTACGCCGCCTTTTTGCTGCAATATCGTGATGATTTTCACGTTGATCTCCTCTTTTATCATAATAAGTAATAACAATAAATGTTATTTATTTTTAAAAT
>MHYA01000046.1:1422-1727 GCA_001825675.1 Planctomycetes bacterium GWF2_42_9
GGCCAGGACCATTACTGCTGCTATCGTTGCCGCGATCATGAGTTCCATTATTTTCGCCTCCTTGTCTTCTGCGCTTACTGTATTATATCGACGCTTTTCGGATTTTGTACAGATAAAAAATGACTCTAAATAATTTTTATTATCTATAATTGCTAAATCAAGATAATACGGGTAGTTACAGGTTTTGCTAATTTTGCTAGGAGCAATTTGAGCGGAAATTGAGCAAAGAAAAAGCCCCGCCTGGGGCGGGGCTGGGTTAGGCGGTTTGTGAAGGTTCTATTATCAAGAGGAGGTTTTTATGTTCC
>MHYA01000046.1:1735-5367 GCA_001825675.1 Planctomycetes bacterium GWF2_42_9
AGCCTGGAACGGTTTAGGCCAAGAGATTTTGCTCTAGTCAGTGCAGGTAGTGCAGGGAAATATCCGAACGTTCATGTGTCATGCGATTCGATATTTCAGTCAGGGATGCTTCATAACTGAGTCCTATTTTTTGCAACTCACTATGTGTCCGCTGTGCGTATGACCATCGGAGCCCGTGAGGCCCTTCATATTTTTGCCCAGTTATTCTTGCGGCTTCAGCAAGCTTTTCTCTGAAATTCCCCTGATTAATATGGAAAGTACCGTTACCAGCTTCAACTGCTTTTACGAGTTCGGCATATGTTCCGGGAGTCATTTTCAGTTCGTTTGGCTTCCCTCCTTTGCCATATACTTTCACGACCCCGACTGGGACTTTGAAATCTTTGTCTTCTTTGACCCCCTGGAGCTGATCCGCTTTTATCGTTCCGCCCTCAGAAATTCTTGCTCCTGATTCGAGAATGATCTTCGCGAGTAAATTGTATTTTCCCGGTGTTGCATCAACAAGAGATTTCGGATCTTTATAAGCTCGTGAATCTTTATTCCGCAGTCCCAACTCTGCTTTTGCATAAGACCGGACTTCTTTAAGACTGATCTTTTCTCCGCGCTCAACACCCTTTGTTTCGCAATATTTTGTGATCGCACTTTCAAATTTTGCGATAGCGGCGCCATATGTATCAAAAGTTGCCCTTGATATACCATCACCTGCTCGGCCCCCATTTTCAAGCTTATCTCTGAACCAGGCTTCAGCATGGTGTGTTTGGATTTTAGTGATATCACGAACGCCATACTGATCCTTTACCCAAGAGGCCATGTCTTTACTATATGCAACATAATCATCACGTGTGCTATAGCCGTGTGTTCCTATAGCTTGCCCAAGGTCTTCCCAGGTCTTTGCGCCCTGGGCGCGTGCCTGCTCCTTTGCTTCGTGTTTAGACTCTCCGATGCTATCGATACTCTTAAAAACTTCCGTTACTTGCCAGTTGATTGTACCGCGCATATTTATATTCCGTTCTCCCCCTCCCAAGGTTGATGGTCAATATAATATATACTGTTGTGGTTGATACTTTTTGTGGGAAAGACTACGGCGTTTCGAGGAGAGGCGGCTCGCTTGCGCTCGCTATAATAAGTTTCGACGGTTTGGTGCGCTTGTCGTTGGTCCTGCAGAAGATCAAATGCGTAATTGGGTGAGGCGGCTCGCCTCGCTCGCGAGTATTTATTCATTTTGGTTTTGTTTGATTGTTTGATGTCATTACCATGATCGCTCGGGACCGCGATCATCTGACGCGAGGTCAGCATGAAAAACTTTTTTCTCTTCGGGTTTTCTTTTGGAAGATTTCTTTTGCCGCTCTTCCGTGCGACTCTTTCTTGAGCTTGAAATCCTATACTGCTTCCTGGGGATCTGTCCAGTCACACTTTTTTATCGAGCCTGCAATGCTCTATCCGGATTATATATGCCAGCCCCGACGGCCGCTACTTCTACTGCTTTTTTTGCTTCCACAGTTTCCTGATTTTCTTGGTCCCGGCGGTTGGCGTTGTTCCGGGCATCACTACCAATCTTATCATTTCGCTGCTCCCCATGCCGTCGATTCCGTGTTGCTTGTCAAAGGCTGCTGGCTGGGTTGCCAGTTCGGTCGCATGGACCTGAGTGTTTCCGTGGTTCGCACATGGCGAGTGAAGCATTGGCTTCATACGGACTATGTATGCTTTGAAGTTAGCATCGGCAGACGGCCGATGTCAAGCATATTTTTCTAGGGAAAAATATGCTTTCTTCGTCCGGCGTCGTGAGGAGTCACGCCGCTTTAGTGTATCCGAGGGGTCGGATAGCACTAAAGCGGCTAAAGACAAGTATAATCAGCCGTCAAGGCGTAAAATAAATGTTGCATTTATTTTACAGGCCGATTATACAATATAGTATACGATTTAGGAGGTGATTTTATGTCCATAAAATCCGGTAAAAGGCTGGAGGCAAGAGCAGCGAGGCTGCTCGAAGAGCGCAAGAAATTGCGCTCTAAAACCAACGCGATCAGGCAAGCTGTCCGCGCAAAATCCAATGCCGAAATCGTTAAAACGGTGAGGGCTTTTTTCGCCGGGTCCGAGAAAAACTCCGAAATATTATGTGAAAAATTGGCGGAGATATTCGCTACCGAAAAAGAAAATCTCAACCAAATATCGCTTTCAAAAACGACCAGAAAAAAATAGTTAGGATTTTTCTCTTACGGGATACCCCTATCTACAAGTAGGTTGAAAATTCCGAAGAGAAAAAAAACAGGAGCCACACCCATGCGGCCGAAAAAAAGAAAAGAAGTTGGAACCGAAAACCCAGCGAATATAAAACTGATTGCTGAAATCTCTGAATTGCCATCAGCATCAGAGCGGTCTGCGGCGCTTCGCTGGTATGAACAACAGAGTGAGGCATCCCGGATCAAAATTCACGAGGAGCAGTCAAAAATCATCCGGAACAAACATACTTCTGGCGGCCCGGTAACTCCTGAGTTCTCATACGGATCACTGTTGTGTGCAATTAAAATTGCCCGCAGAAATGAAGAATCACTGAGTATGAAGCGGTCACTTTCGGTCGCAGCAGCGAACGAGATCGCAAACCAGAGAGCTGAAGGTTTTAAACGCGAAAAGCGCCTGCGGGGCGCGGAAAAAGCGACTAAAATCAGGGTGCAATTTTGGGGATTGATCTGCACATTGAAAGAGCAGAAAGATTTTTCCTGGTCTGAAGTCGCATCGTATTTGTACCGATATCACGGTTTCGACGTGACAAAACCTTATCTTCAACAGCAGTACAACAAGATTAAGGGCGAGGAGGCTGCTGATGCAGAACTACAGAAATAAAGACGCGACTCACCAAGATCATCTTCTCGCGAAAGCTTTCAAAAAACAGCTACTGAAGACAAGGCCCGAAGTCGAATTTTGTCATGGCTATATCCCTATCTGGACCAAGCGATCTGGCTCGGATGCTGTTAGAGAGTTTGAGTATGTTCACCGTGATGGATTTATACTTCCCCGCGCCGGCGCAAGGTCATTACGCTCGATACTCAACAAAATTCGCACCAGCAAACCGATGGCGAGTTACGAGCACAAAAACCCGGAGGGCAACTCTATTGTAAAGCCGATCAGAGACCTGACCGAAGCCGAATTGATCAGGTCTCTGAAAAATCTTTCACTGATTTTGTATTCAGCCGAGGATGAAAAAAAGTGGCTTCATTTCGGATCGGACGGTGCGGCTAGTATTATTTTGCTTGCCGGTCAACTCAAGGAAGATGGCCGGCTTGGTAAAATCCCCTTACGGAAGTTGCTCCTGAAATATTGCAGTCATATCGCTCGAACAGGTGAAATCAACTGGGACCTAGATAAACAGTTAATCAACGAACACCGCTTATCAAAAACAGAGGTGGACAGATTCGTTGATGCATCCCAGGAACTGCGGACGGAACTCAAAAAGAGCGGAAAGGACAAAGAAGCCAAGAGCCTTCTTAAAGCCGCTATGGAAAAACGGATAAAGGATTTTTGTGAGCAAGTAGATAAAGGCGCAAAAAGAGTCGAGGCTGTTACATCTCAAGAGTCGCCAGTAGCTTCGACTCCTATTCTTCCTATTGAGGACCCGGAACTGCGGCGCCAGGGCGATA
>MHYA01000046.1:5378-5930 GCA_001825675.1 Planctomycetes bacterium GWF2_42_9
GTCCGGAAAATAGCAACGCTCGAGGCAGTTCCGTATAAAACCGAAGAGGAGTGGGGAGAAATAACGGCACTGTGCGACACTCTGGTAAATAACTACGGGCTCACCAGGGAGATTGTTGATAGAAGGCGGGCGGACGCCCGCTGGGAGCGAACGTTTCCCAAAGCCCACCGGCAGCGATAGAACCTTTCACCGCCCACCCCAGCCCAGGCCCCCGCGCCTGGGCTTTTTTTGTACCTATCCGCCAGGTGAAACGCAGGTAAGCCAAGACGCGGTCTCGGTTTGTGCTGTTTTTCAATCAAATATTTTATGCAACTATGTTTTAAGATAACGCATTAAAAATAATGGCATGAATAATGCCCTTAAAAGCAAGACATAGCAAATCCGCATAAGTCGGGGCTTTGCAGTGTTTTATTATTCAGATAGTGTGTTATAAAACCGACTATTAGCAAACTATAATATTTTAATTATCTAGTTAAAAATATTTATATTTCACCGACTCGTTCCACGCCATTTTTTAGACGATCTTGGCTGGTTTGTCAATCCGGGAGACTC
>MHYA01000046.1:5982-11002 GCA_001825675.1 Planctomycetes bacterium GWF2_42_9
ACACTCCACACTCGCGATTATTATACATTTATAAATAATTTATATTATTATTAAATGATATGAAAGGTGCAGGATGCGAGGGAATAGAAGGCTGATCGTTGCGGTGCTGTTGTGTTTGTCGCCGTTCATATTCATATGGAATGTTTCAGGCAAAGAGGGGCTGGTTGTGCTTTTTCTTTTTTTCGGGGCAATGGCGGTCGGTTTTGCAATCATCCTAGTAATGCACTGGGCAATAGAAACTGTCCTGGTGGCACTGGGACTCGACCGGGGCCAGATCAACCAAGATAACAACAAGACTACATTCATTTTTTGGGGGAATTGAAATGAAAATCGATACGTCAAATCTACCCTGGTCGATATCAGAAAAACTGACCGATATCCTTCAGGAAGCCGTGAAAGACAGGACTGGAGGCTGTACGGTCGTATTCCATGATCCCAAATATTCAGTTGAAAAAGGTGGTTTCCACCCAGTTGAAGTCATGCTCGATGGTCAAGGCCAAATCCAGTACATCACCGATTTTGCCTTTGCTGGCGATGAATTTTGCAAAGAGATTGATTTTGATTTTTCACTGGGGATTTTTCAGCATTTTGGAAGAGAATTTCCGATAGCCGCCGGTCGCCAGTTGTACCAAATCTGGGAATCAAATTTTACGACATACCACCGCATGGGAGTATTCGAATCCACTGTAGAAGGACTGTAAGGGGAGGAACGATGAAGAAAACGGCTTACCTGTCCGACGCCCAAATTGCACACATTATGTCGCTGCCGCCTTTGTCAGAGGCTCTGCCGTATGTGTTTCAAAATGGCAGCGTTCTCGGCGGAATCGTATTCGCCTGTACAACCTGCGGAGTCGAATTCGCTCCTGAAAACGTCAAGGGGACGATTACCCCGACAAATACCCATGCCGCGCTGCTGACCTCGTACGGCCTCTGTTATGGGTGTAAGCTCGCACAACCGTGCAATTGTCGTTTGGCTGATGACGGGTCGTTTTTGGTTCAAGGGCCGGACGGCTGGATCAAAAAGAGGTACGCGGCAGAGCCAGAGAAGAGCCTGCTGTCGAGGGTTAAGACTTTTCTTCTTACAGGAGGGTTGAAATGATTGTCAGGTTTTTTGAAGGATTTGATCGCCACTGTTTGGTATATTTTTTCCTTATTGGTTTTGCCTTGGGCCTGAATGGCCCTGAGGAAGGGAGTGCTTTTTATTGTGGAGCCGTGATGACATTCGTTGGCGGCTTGGCATGGTACACGCTCAAGGCTATATTCATTACCGGAAGCACTGTTCGAAACTGGGACAAAACAAACCCCGGCGAGCCAATGTTCCGCGCCGGCGGGCTCACAGAGTATGACCAGGACTACGCTGAAGCAGTGGGCAAAGCGGCAGCTGAAGCGATCAGTCGGCAAAACAATGACGGCAAATAGCGAAGAGCAGCCGGAACTATTATCTCCGGATCCGCCGGTTTGCAGAACCGCGCTGGTTTCACCGGACTCACCAAGACAAGCATACTATATTGTATCAGTCATCCAGATCCGTGACGGATATGTCATCAGAAAAGAATCTGGCGGCAACCAGGCGAAGCCACAGATCGAAAGTTACTGGCGGCCCGGGTTAAAGCTGGCGCTTGAAAAATATAATCTGCTACTAGGAGCGAAGCTTCGCAAACAAAAGGGCCGGACATATAAAGTCGCCCTGGAGAAAAAAAATGAAAAACAAAAATCGTCGGGAAAAAATTGAAATTATCGGTGGAATAAGTCTGATGGTAGCAGCAGTGCTGGGGTGGGCTTGGTTTATTTGGATGTTGGGGGGCAACGGTCTGACCGTATGGCAAAAGCTGCTGTCGATCTTGGTCTCTTATGTCCTTATCGCGGGGTACTTGTGGCTCGGCGACCGAGGTTTCGGTGCCGTCCCCGTCAGAATCATTCATATTGAAAGGAAAGACCCATGACCGACAGAAGAGTGATCATAAGCGAGACGCCGGACGAGATTGAGGAAGAAATCGAGGAAGAGGTACAGCCCGCCCCGCCGGGCGTGGCGTATGTCGGGGAGTGTGCGGCACACCCGGGAGATGGTACGGCGTGGATCGGAGATATCGTTGTCAGTCCGGAATGGTGATCAAATGGAGGTGAAAAATATGACAAAACGAGCACTTCGCAGCATTGTTCGGGTTTGCCCTGGGCGCTACGGATCTCCGCCGGGGCCTTACTGGTGTTCAATATGCAAAAGAGAGATTCAGCAAGGGGAAGAATATACGGCTGAGGTTTATCAGCGCACGACTATAGAAGACCAAGGCGATGGAGCACTATTCTGTGCTGACTGCAAAGAGATTCCTGTCCCTGATGAATTCTCTGACCTGACTGGCAGCGAAGCTGGGAAGGTCGCTGCGAAGGCGGCTATTGATAACCTGCCTCGCTGTAGGTAAGAAGTGACATAAATAAGATAGACAGGGAAGGCGATATGAATCCAGACAGAATACCAATCATTCTCGACATTATCCAAGACCTATGGCACGACAACCCCGATCTACATCTAATGCAGCTGTTGGGTAAAGTAATCTCGCTGGAAGATTGCTCTGAATTGTGTCGGCTCGATGATAAGCTCTTGCTCGAAAAATTGCGGGCAGCGCCAGAGCGTCAAGCACTCGTCGCGAAAAAGCTGGATGCAGAAATAGCACGGCTACGACCGCACGCTGCAAAGCTGCTGAGAAAAGAACCAGCGTAGATATGTTTTTGCCGAATCTAAACTAATAGTCAATAGTTTAGATTCATAAAAAGGCTGCAAACCTATACACAGAAAGGGTTTGCGGCCTTTTTGCATTATTGTGGTTGACTCGAGAAGGAAATGAATCTAAAGTTTATATATGTAATGTGTTAAAACTTAATATTCATAAGGAGGGAGTACCATGGCGGCTTTGAACCATCCAAAACCAGGTGATACTATCAAAGTTGAACCGATCAGGACCGTAAAGGACATTAAAGCCATCAAGCGACTGCTGGCAGATCAACCTCGAAACCTTGCCATCTTCACCCTCGGGATCAACACGAACCTTCGTGCCTCCGATCTGTTGAAGATTTCTGTTGGCCAGCTTCGGAATTTAAAACCAGAAGACCATTTTTCCCTAAGAGAGAAAAAAACTGGCAAAGATAAAAACGTAACAATCAATAAGACCGTTCATGCTGCGATCCAGGTTCTTCTCGCAACAATGCCGGCCGCCCAGGATGACGAACCATTATTCCAGTCGCGTAAAGGCGGCAAGCCTCTTTGTGTGCCTTACCTGAACGGCCTTGTCAAGTCCTGGTGTGCAGAGATCAACCTAACTGGCAACTACGGAAGCCACACGTTACGGAAAACCTTCGGCTACATGCACCGCACCGTCAACAAAACTGACCTGCCTACCTTAATGCAGATGTTCAATCATTCCAGCCAGAAACAGACCCTCGACTATCTCTGCATTCAGCCCGAAGAGATCAAATGCGCATATCTGTTTGAACTGTAGTTAGGTTGGAGACGTTCGGGGAGGCATTTCGGGAGACGTTTTGAGACGTTTTCTGGACATCTGGGAGACGTTTTGAGACGTTTTTAGGTATTTCAGGAGACGTTATTTTTTCCATTTGGACATCTTGAGACGTTTCAGGCATTTCCGGAGACGTTTTTGAGACGTTCGGGACTTTTACAGGAGCTGCCTCCGACAAGTGAAGGATTTTTTACACTGTGTAAAGATTCTTTCCAACTTTTTATTGTCGTTGCATATCAGTTGGTTACGAGAGTTTATTTGAAAAGTGTAAAGCTTCTTTCCACTATATTTTTTTTGGTTAAAGGAGGAATTAAGTGTGGAATGCATTGATATATCTGTAATCATTGGTATTATCTCGTCCTGGCACGTTGTCTGCTCTATTGTTGAACTTTAGTGCGCCACTGAGCTAAAGGTTAAAGGAGTTCTGATATGCAGCGTCGATTCCCCATGTTTGCCTCCATTTCCCGTTGCATAACAATCTCCCTGTTTTTGTTGGCTTGTTCGGCTCCGGTTTCTTTTGCAACAACCTGCGACCCCCAGAATGGCATCAGTCAAATAGGCGATGAATATATTGCCGATGCATGTATCCCGGAAGGAATGAATGACACTATTGCGATTCATTTTACCAGGCGCTCGCTCATCTGTAGTGGTGGAGTTGTCGTTGAAGACCCCAACAATTACAGCGCAAGCGGCTCAGTCTCTCCCGCAGACGTTATATCTGCAAAAATATACTACAATTTTAAAGTATTACGAAACAAGCAAGGTTCGCACATCCTTGGAGTATATCGATATTATACCGGCCTGATTGACGGAAAGAGCATGGCGCCTTATGGTTTTAGTCAAGTCTATACCGATGTACTGGATGACTCAATTTATACCCTGCCAGCCACCCCCAACTGCGATGGTGGCGACCACAATGATGGTTGTAATGAGCAAAATAGTAGTTCAACCGTCAATCTCGGAACAGGCCGTCTCTCCCACGATCAGCGGATATTCACATTAAACAGCGGCTTACCCCTTGCCCTGGACATTTCGCTATACTACCGCAGCATCCCCTTTGCCCCCAGCGCCATAGGAGATGGCTGGAGCCATAGCTATGAAATGTCACTTCAAAATGGCGCCGGAACTTCCAAGGTGTTCTGGTATCATGGGAAACGCCGCATTTACAACAACTACAGCAATAGCTATGTTTCGCCCAAAGGTGATTTTTCCTCGCTGTTCCAAAACGCCGACAGCACCTGGACAATAACCGAACCTGACGGCCTGAGGCGCAACTTTGACGTTTCAGGCAACATAACCTCTCTCGTCGACAGATATGGAAACATCCTTACTTTTAACTACATATCCGGAAAGCTTACGACTGTAACCGACCCTGGCAATCGTACCGTTACATTCGGTTATGATCCCACCAGCGGCAAGCTCATAACCATCACCGATCCGAACAATAAGAGTTACACTCTCGACTACCCGAACGGAAAACTCGAAACCTTGACGCTCCCTGGCGGCGATCA